>CALBOT010000121.1 GCA_937896695.1 uncultured Candidatus Nitrosopelagicus sp.
AGAGACCACAGGGAAATTGCCATCAGACCACATCCACACGAATTTTATCTTTACTTTGATGTTTAATTTATCTAAAGTATAGGATGGTTTGTTGATTCATAGATTAAAAGTAATGATATAATCATCATTCCTAATCCACCACAAACCATTATTGTAGTGAATTTCTGGCTTTTTATTCCCAAGAAAATAACTATCCCTCCACCAAGACCAAGAAAAATTGAAAGCATCCCAAAAATTACATTTTCAATTTCAGCACCAATTGTCAAAGGAGTGAATATGCCAGAGAGTAATGCAACAGCACCTACAATATAGACATATTTTGTACCCGATAAAATTAATGATTTTAAATCAAGAGAAGTTTTTCCAGAAGAAATTTCTTGTTCTTGAGATTCTATTTGTTCATCTTTTTGGATAGGATCCTCTTTGGATTGATCAGAATATCGTCTGTGTTTTACCATGATAATCTAGATTGGAATTTTATTGATTAAAATTTTTACTAACTTACATTCCCATGCCAGGTGGCATTCCCATTCCACCCATACCAGGCATTCCGCCCATTCCACCCATGTCAGGCATTCCGCCTTCTGCTCCTGGTGGAGGTCCTGCAGATTTTGCAGTGGCTATAACATCATCAATTCTTAAAATCATACATGCAGCCTCTGTTGCAGCTGAAACAATTTGGTGTTTTACTGCTAATGGTTCAATAATTTCTGTTGATTTCAAATTTCCAACTCTGCCTTTCATAACATCAATTCCTGTCCATTTCTCACCTTTGATTTGTTTTGCACGTAAATGAGTAAGTGTATCAATTGGATCCATTCCTGCGTTTTCAGATAATGCTAAAGGAATTGCTTCTAATGCTTCGGCAAATTTTTCAGCAGCCAGTTGTTCACGTCCTTGGAGTGATTTGGCCCAGTTTCTAATTTTTGTTGCTGCAAATGTTTCTGGTGCACCACCGCCTGCTACTACAGATGGCAATTCCATTACATCTCTTACAACCATTAGTGAATCATGAACTGAACGCTCTACTTCATCTACAACTCTTTGTGAGCCAGCACGTAGTAGTAATGTTACAGATTTTGGATGTTTACAACCTTCAACGAAAACCCATTTGTCTTCTTCAACTTTCTTTTCTTGTATTGAAGATGCAGAACCTAAATCTTTTTCAAAGAGATCATCCAAATTAGTTACAATTCTTGCACCTGTTGCTTTTGCAAGTTTTGATAAATCACTTTCTTTTACACGTCTAACTGCTAAGATTCCTGCTTTTGACAAATAATGTTGTGCCATGTCATCAATTCCCTTTTGACATAATACCACATTTGCACCAGAACCAATAACTTTGTCAACCATTGTTTTGAGCATTTTATTTTCTTCGTCTAAGAATGCTTTCATTTGTTGTGGATTTGAAATGTTAATTTTTGCATCAGTTTCAGTTTTGTTAATTTCTAATGCGGCGTTTAAGAGAGCAATTTTTCCTTCAGTAATTTTCTTTGGCATTCCAGAATGAACAATTTCTTTATCTAAAACAATTCCTTGTATGATTCTAGAATCTTTGATAGAACCGCCTGCTTTCTTTTCTACTTTAATATCATCAATGTCAACGGTGTATTTGTCACCACTCTGTTCGGCTACTGCTTTTACTGCTTTTACAATCATGTCTGCTAGCTGTTCAGAATCTTTTCTGACAAGTTTTGTTTGCATGGAAGTTTTTGCAATTTTTAATAAAACCCCATTATCTGTTGCAGAAACATTATCTGCAATTTGATCTAAGAATTCTTTTGCTTTTCTTCCTGCTTTTCTATACCCATCAACAATAATTGTTGGGTGTACGTCTTGTAAGACAAGTGCTTCAGCATGTTCTAGTAATGCACCAGCCAATACTACTGCAGATGTAGTTCCATCACCTACTTCATTATCAGTAGTTTTTGAAATTTCAACTAGCATCTTTGCTGCTGGATGTTGAACATCAATTTCTTTTAGAATTGTTGCACCATCATTTGTAATTGTAACGTCACCTAGAGAATCAACTAGCATTTTGTCCATTCCTTTTGGACCTAAACTAGTATGAACAATTTCGGCAATAATTTTGGCAGCCGCAATATTGTTTTTCTGAGCTTCTCTTCCCTTTACCTGACTTGCGTCATCTTTGAGAACTACAACCGGCATGTTGCCTTTTGGAGTTTGTGCTGCCATAGATCAAAACGTCAGATTTCAAAATATATAGCTAGCTTCTTGCCTTTTCCAAAAAAATGGAAGAAAGATCGCTGTTCTTAAATTAGGAAAATCAGGTTCAAAGTCATGAGTGATTCAAACAAAGAATCGTATGATAAGGTATTTTCCAGTCTTGAAAAACACCATGAATGGTTTGATAATTCGATTCCATTGATTGCTAGTGAAAACATTCCTAGTCCGGCTGTCAGAGAGGCTGTAATGTCAGATTTTGGTAATAGATATGCCGAAGGTTGGCCTGGTGAGCGAGTATACGCTGGATGTACCTACATTGATGAGGTTGAGATTCAATGTATGGAGTTGGCTCAAAAATTATTCAAAGCCGAATTTGCAGATGTCAGAAGCGTTTCTGGCGTGGTTGCAAACTTGGCAATTTATTCTGCTTATTCAAATCCGGGCGATGTTATGATTGCATCATCAATACCTGCGGGAGGACACATTTCACATGGAAAGAAAGAACATTCAGGAACTGCAGGATTAGTTCACGGATTAGACATTGAGTTCTTTGCATTTGATCCTGAAGAAATGACATTAGATGTCGATAAGACAAAAGCTAAAGTTGAAGACTTGAAATCGCAAGGACGATTACCAAAAATTGCAATGTTTGGGGGTTCAGTTTTCTTATTCCCACACCCAGTAAAAGAACTAGCAGACTTTCTAAAAGGACATGACATGCACATCAATTATGATGCAGCACATGTTGCAGGATTAATTGCTGGTGGAAAATTCCAAGATCCACTAAGAGAAGGAACAGATACAATGACAATGAGTACTCATAAAACTTTGTTTGGTCCACAAGGAGGATTAGTTTTAGGATTTGAAAAACATGCAGAACCAATCAAAAAAGCAATGTTCCCGGGATTAACAAGCAGTCATCATATTCATCACATGGGTGCAAAGGCAGTTGCATTTGCCGAAGCATTAGAATTTGGAACAGATTATGCAGAACAGACAATTAAAAATGCCAAAGCATTAGCTTCAGAGTTAAACAATGTTGGATTCAAAGTGTTAGGAGAGAAGAGAGGTTATACAGAATCACATCAAACAGTTGTTAACGTTTTAGATTATGGTGATGGCGGAAGTATAGAAGCTGATTTAGAAAAAGCAAACATAATTGTTAACCGTCAACTAATTCCTGGAGATTTGAAAGCAAATCGTCACTATATGCATCCGGGTGGAATTCGTTTAGGAACATCCGAAATCACTCGTCTTGGTATGAAGGAATCTGAAATGAAAGAGATTGCATTGTTGATTAAACAAGTTGTAGTTGATAAAAAAGATGCAGGTGAAGTTGCAGCACATGTTAAAGAGTTCAAGACAGATTTCAAGAAAACACAATACTGTTTTGATAACAAACTTGGTGCCTACGAATACGTAAAATTACGTTAATTCACAAAATCAGTTAACAACTGTTGAGAACCATCACCTTTTCCAAAGAGTAGTTCAATTTCATCTGATAACGTCATGATTCTTCCTTTTAGATATGGGTCAACATCATATTTTGTGACTAATTTCTTTGCCAATGGGAGATATTTTTCAATTGACGGTCGAGTAATTGTTTGTAGTAATTTGTGACCACATGTACATTTTTGAAGTAATGGCATTCGTCTGTACTTTGCACCACATGCTGTACAGCGGAACTTTTGTTTTGCATATGCACGAATATTTCCCATTATGTCAGGTATGAGATGTGTCTGTATTAGATATGAAACAATTTCTTTTGTTTCAACAGCATTAATGATATCTGCATTTTTAATTTGCAAATCAAGCTTGTCAACCATTGATTCAAGTGTTGAATATGCACTACGAGATTTTGATGATGTTAGAGTTGTTGTGTTATGTGTAAAGAAATGATCATAAAAGATGTTTTCAGAGCCGGCAGTATTTCGCATGGCCAAAGTTTCAATTGATAACGTGATTCCTGATTTTTCATGATTGTATGTTGATTCATAAAATTCAAGGGGAAATTTCTTTGCTACCTCAAAATTATGTGCTTGAGGTTGCGCTTCGTGTGGTAGAACAATTGGTTGAATCAGCAATGGTGCATCCATTAATCCCCCAATTTTATCAGATAGGAATTGCCGCGAAAAATTCAACAAAGCATCTAGTAATAGCATGACAGAATCTGCATCACCATCTGCATCTCGTCTTTTTGCCGAATGCCAAATTGGACTTGCAAAACAGACATGGGTTTTGGTATATCCAATTAGTCGTCCTGTAATACCGACAGAGGTATGAGGTGCAAGGCCAATTACCAAATGCCCTAACAAGTCCTGCGTATTTTTTAAATTATAAAACGATGATTTACCAAAAAATTTTTGCAGTTCAAAATCAATGTACTTTGATACATTCACAAGATATTCCGCACTTTCTAAAGGAATGATTACATCTTGCATTTTTAGTTCAATTAATTGTTCATCATTTGTAATTGAATTTCCATCTATGTCTTTTTCATATCCAAGTTTTTTGATTTGTTCAACTGTTGTTCCAATCCAGGAAAGTTTGAAATGCGTTAAAGGAGAGTTTGTTGCATCAAATCTTACTGTCCCATCTTTGAACACCGAAAGTCCAAAGTTTTGTCTAATCAGTCCTTTTTCTAGCGGTTCAGGAATCTTTTCTTGGTTGATTAATTGTTCAACGCCCTTGAATGGCTGTTTTGCACGTATTCCAAGTTTTTCTTGTGCCGACATTAAACTTTGTTTTAATGGAAATTGTTTGTATGAAAATCCATTTGCGTCACGCTTACATTTTTCACAGTATGGTGTCTCTAGCTCATCTTTGCAGATTCTACAAATGTAGAATTTTGTAGTTTTGTTACCACATTTTGAACAAACTATACCAATTGAAGGAATGTTGCAATTATCACATCGACGATTATTCAAATTTGAGAAAAATGATTCAGATTTTACTGATGCCTTTAGAATATCACGTGTAATTCCGCCTTTTTCAGCAACTGGAAATAAAACATGAACTGGTGGTTTCATCAAACGGGGTGCAGCTTTTTCAGGTCTACCAATTCTAACACCAATTGATTTTGAAAATTTGTTTTTGATTTCAATTCCCGTACTTTGAGATAATAATTCCAAGATAGACCTAGAACTATCAAAATCCAAGGAATTTCCAAAAATCAAATGGTCTAAAATTTGAACATCTATCCCAGAAATTATTATTTTATCATCTGTAACTTTGTGTGGGATGCCCAAGTTTTCGAAAATTTGTTTTTTTGATATTTCATAATGAATCTCATTTTCTGATTTCAATACGGGGTTTGTAATTTGCTTCAGATCGTCTATTGTGATAAAATTCCAATAATACAGAAATTTCGGATGTAAAGGAATTTTCAGTTCTTTTGAGAGTAAAATAGCCTCAACAAATGTAGGAGTCTTTGTTAAAAATTCGAGTCGAGAGTCATTTTCAGGAAGATTAGCCTTGAGGTATTCACTCCAAACTTCTTCTACCATAGGAGTTGGAATGAGTTCTGCATTATTTTCAAGAAAATCACCAAATGTGATTAAAATGTCGCCTAGATGAAGAATTTTTTCAATGTCATTTTTTATCTGAATTCCATGTTCTGTACTTTGGATCTTTACTACTTCTCCTCCCTTCAATCTAACAATAGGTGTTTCAAGAGAATCAACAAACGCAACAGTTGCACCTTTACTTGGTTTGTCAAGTTTAATTTGTGTACCGACAGTAATTGTATGATCTAAAATTTCAGCTATAACAGGATGTAATCCTACACTGGCAAAACCTGTATTACATGCACGTCCATATCTGAGCCGAAATCCTCCAATTTTATTTGGCATGGATAAAACAGATCTGCCAGTAATGACTTCCTTCATGCGTTTTTCAGAGGCATCATCACCAGATTCACCCTTTTGAACAGCACCTTGAATAGTGTGTAGCCAGTCCCATCCTTCTAAATTATATTTCTCAATTCGTTTAAGGAGTTTTTTTGATCTTCCAATTAATCCATCATTTAAAACACGCAGTGCACCCCCCCTAACTCTATCAGTTTTGATTCGTGTCATGTTACGGTGATTAACCACTTCATCAGGATCTGTGCCTTCTCCTTCAAGTTCAACAGGTAAATTTGAGATTACAGTTTTGATGTCATCATCAGACACGTGGAATTGAAAACTTTGTTTTGCTTCACTTTCATAGATTCTTAATTCTTCAACAAACCGTCCGGTCTCATCATCAAAGCAATCAGCCTGATATTTTTCGAGACCAACTGCACGTCTCACATGATCAGCTATCAACATTGTAACAGCAGATTCTGTTCCTCCTGCAGATCTCATTGGTCCTGCAATTGATACAGAAAGATATTCAGAACCGTCTTTGTTATTTTTAATTTTAATCTCGCTAATTCCTTGTAATGGTGCAATTGTGACACCTTCTGTTACTATGGCTAAGCCGACCCGGACAGCATGGTCTAGTCTGTCTTCCAAAGTTGCATCTGAAGATTGGTATTTTCCTAGGGCGATTTCTTTAGACATGATTAGAGCTGCATTTTCCTTGCCAGTTTTATCTAACAGTTCACGAAGAGGCGTAGCAATATCAATATCATGCATTTTAGCTACTCGTTCCGCCAGATCAAATGCGATTTTCGGCTCTATTATTCCAGAAGAGTCTAAAAGCGTTGATTTTGCATCTGCTGCGGTCTCAAACTCTTTGTAGACCTGATTTTGGAGTTCATCATAATATTTGGAATAATTTTGAGGAAGGTTGATTCCTTTGACATATTTTGCAATGGTCGACATGTAGAAGGTTAGTTTTTGATGGCTTTGGCTATTTCGGTTAGTTTTTCCAAGTTATTACTATCCTCAAGGAGGGTTCCAATTACCAAAGCATCAGCCCCAGCATCAGTTAATGATTTTGCTGTTTGGGCATCACGAATGCCTCCACCAACAATTAGAAATCCTTGGAAGACTTTTCTCACAGTTGCAACCATCTCAGGAGTTACATTGGTTTTTGCACCAGAGCCTGCTTCTAAATAGACAAATCTCATGCCAAAGAATTGAGCTGCTAAAGAGTATGCAGCTGCGATTTTCGGCTTATCAAATGGAATTCCTCTAACATTTCCCACAAACCAGGCAGATGTGCCTTCTCCAATAACCAAATAGGATGTTGGGAGAGGCTCAAGACCAAATTTGAGTACGTTTGGGGCACCAAGTGCTTGTGCTTGTGTAATGTAATACGGGTTTTCAGAGTTCATGAGGGAACTGAATAATATAGCATCTGCTTGAGGTACAACCCCAGTGATGTTGCCTGGAAATAGAATAATTGGAATATTTACCGCATTTTTGAGGTTCTTGACCACTTCAGCCATTTCCATCTGATCAGTTGCAGATGAGCCACCCACCAATATTGATGCTGCACCTATTTGTTCAACATCTTTTGCTAGTTTTACGGCTGAATCTATCTTAGATACTTCTGAATCAATTAGTACGAACAATAATGGTGATTTTTTACGCTCAGAAAGGAGTGTTTCTTCTACTTTTCCGGTCATGATCCCCCTTCAAGGAAGACCCTTTAAGTTTTATTCAAGTACCGGTATACAGATTTGTATAGCTTTGAGTGACCCTACTAAATCTAATTTTTCTAATATTTTGAGAGAAATTATCAAAAAATCACTATTTACAGAGAGACAAATTGAAATTATTTTAAAATCAAAGAATCTTTCTGATGTCGAATTTACTATGACAAAAGGTGCCTATTACAGGCAGGTTTCTCAGTCCAGAGACAAGCTTTCAGGTTTGTATTATTCATTCATAGTTCTAGGCATACTAGGCGTGGTTTTGCCTGATGATATTGATGTAATATCACAACTTTCCGAACGAATGAGTGTGATAAAAGATGGTGATGTTTTCCCTGAGAAAGAACAAGAAATCATTAGTGTGATAGAACGTGTCGTAAAGCAGACTACGGCTATGTGATTTGTGCCTAGAATTTATCATTCTGTGGTGTTATTGTGATGAAACTTTGATTAATCTAAGTGTGAAATAATGTTGTCCAATCACGATAAATCACAAATTCCTCATGATATGTCATGTTAGTTGAAATTCCTGACCTAGATGTGATATTTGGGCTCATATTGGCATTCATAGGAGGATTATTCACATTATTTGTGTATTCTAAATTAAAGGCAATTTCATCCTCTAATGACCAAATAAAGCAAGATTCAGAGCGTTTAGAGTTCTATGAAAGACAGTTAATTGATCTTAAAATTAAATTAGACGCAATTGACTTGGAAAATCTCAGCTTTTCTCAAGAAACACCACAAAATATTGTAAAAAATGAGGAAAAACCGGTACAAATTGTAGAGAAACAGGTACAAATCGTGCCTGAACAGATACCAGTTCCAACCAGAATAGAAAGAACACCTAACATGAGTAGTGGTGACATTGTTGAAACGGTGTTGAGACTAATCACAGACAGGTCACGCACATCACGTGATATTCAAATCACACTTGGCAAGAGTAGAGAGCATATTTCAAGGACGATGAAGAAAATGTCAGATGATGGCTTGGTAGAAAGAAACACAAATGCAAAACCATATAGCTACTCAATCACTCAAGCTGGCCTATCCAGGTTGTCCGGAGCGGGTGAAACCCCACAAACCATAGCCCCACAAACCTCCTAGTTGTCTAAAAACGAGAACTAGTTTCATAATTTATAGAATTTTTAGACTTTGTTGAATTGTATTTCATATGAGGGGTTTTTGGCAATTTTAGTTGTATTTTTCATTATAATTTATGATATAGTGGTAAACATAATTTATTAATACTAGTTTTTCATAAATTATGATATGAGTGAAGTTCCTGAAGAATTAGTGAAGATTACATCAGGAGGAACCATATCCATACCCAAGCAATTTAGACAATATTTGGAGATGCAGAAGGGGGATTATCTCAAAATAGGCTTGGAAGGAGACCATTTAGTGGTCAGAAAAGTACGTATTTCTTAGCTTTCTGATAGTTTTGGGGCGGTATTTGTGAGTTTTAGGGTGTGATAAGCCCACTCTCTGCCTTTTTTGGCTCGTTCTACCTTGTTTTTAGTGGTAAATCTGGCCAGATATGTTGAAATCACGCTTAGTTTGATTGGCTCATTAAACTCATCTTCATATTTCTCAAGTATGTCTGAAGATGTGAATTTGCCTGTTGGGTAGTATTTGTCTACAATATGCCAGATTTTGCCTCCAACAGACTCTACTGCAGGATTATCTGGGGTTTCTTCAATATTCATCAGGTCTAGTAAATCGAAAATTTTGAGGACTTTATCACGATTGATGTTGCCTTCCAGGTTGAACTTGTATTTGGCTCCATCCTTATCCTCTAGATCTATTCTAATTCTTTTTCCTGCCATTCAGATCAATAAGGATCCAACCTTAACTCATCAACTGATCTTCTGAGAATTGTTAACTAACAGGTTTGTTAACATTGACTGCCTAGCCCACGCCTGAGCTTTTTTTTGTTATTAACAAAACAGGTGCTTTCAGCCCTCGTTTTTTTGGATATTTCGTGCCTAGAGTGGAAATAATGGGGTGTTATTGTGATATTAACAATGTTAACAGCCATCTTCACGCCTAGACTGGAAATTAGGGGGTAAAATGACCTTTTTTTCACCTTCCTTAACATGTCCTTAACAGTTGTTAATTGGTTTTGGTGTAGTTGTTTCTTCTTTATTTCCTCACAATTTTCATTTGTTTTTTTGATATCCCACACACCTATCTTTCCAGTGTTTCCTTTTCTAATTTTTTTAAAATGAGAATTCATATCTATACTAATTTTATTTTATTTCACCACAATCTCATTTACCATTAGAAATGAAGGTGTCTGGGCGATCGAAGCGATCTGAGAAGAGTCAACAAGAACGATCATTCTTGTGAAGTTTTACAAAAAGATCAGTTGAACTGTAGTTTTGAAATAGTAAATGATCTCAACATGAGTACCACAACAATCGATCCAATTGACCGTCTTTTAGATGCAGCCCAAAACGGAAAAACCCTAATCAAAAACCGAGATGTACTTCATTTCACATTCATGCCTAGTCAGATACTTCACAGAGACCCTGAACAAGAGAAGATTACACAATCACTATTACCGATTTTAATGGAATCAAGACCATCAAACCTACTAGTATACGGCAAACCTGGAACAGGAAAAACACTTGTAATCAAAAAAGTACTCTCAAAAATTCAAAAAAGGGTTGAAGAAGGATCATTTCCAATCAAACTAGCATATACAAACGCAAAACAAGAGACCACACTATACGGACTGCTAGTCTCATTTGGCAGGCAATTAGGATTGGGCAGTCAGAAAACAAATGACGAGAAAATGTGGCTCCCAAGTACAGGTCTATCCATCAGTGAAGTCTTTAACAGAATCATACATGTTTTAGATAAAAATGAAATCAATGCAGTCTTTGTTATTGACGAAATTGACTATTTGGCCGAACTAATTCAAAAAACAGGCAAAGATGTACTATACCAAATTACACGAGCAAATGAGCGACTGAGCACAGGCTCGCTTACATTAATTGGCGTATCAAACGATCTCACCTTCAAAGAGAGACTAGACCCTCGAGTTATCAGTACTTTGAGTGAAGAAGAGGTAATTTTCACAAACTACAACCTACCACAAATCAAAGAAATTTTGGATGCACGAATTGAAGTGGCTTTTGAAGAAGGAATAGTCACAGATGCAGCCTTGAACCTTTGTTCTGCCATGGCTGGAAGAGAATCTGGAGATGCCAGACGTGCATTGGACCTCTTACGAGTTGCAGCAGAAATTGCCGAAAGAAACCAGGAACCAACTGTCACAGAAGAACACATCAGAATGGCAGCCGAAAAGATTGAGGAAAACAAAGAGGTAGTAGCACTCCGTTCATATCCACTACATGAGAAATTACTAATCTTATCAATCATGAAATCTTCAGAGATTTCCACCGGTGAGGTATATTCAACCTACAAAAACCTCTGTAAAGACATCCGTCAAAAAGAACTCACACAAAGAAGAGTCACCCAGATGCTTAGCGAGATTGAAATGTCAGGAATTATTACTGGCAGAATCGTCCATCAAGGCACACACGGAAACACGAAAAAATTCAAAATTACAGTCTCACCAGATATGGTAAAAACAACCTTCAAAGATGAGATGCTTCTACAGGATATTCTCTAACCACAAACTAAATACACTTCAATTCCAACCTCCCATCAATGGGTCTGTTTAATAGAAAATCCAACAATTCAACTAGTCTGGAATGTAAAATATGCGGCATGAAATTTTCAGAACCTGAAAGAACAATGAGGCATATGATTAGGGCTCACTCAAAACCCCAAAAAGTGAAGAAAAGACTAGGCAGTGGGAAATACGATTAATCAACTTTAGAAAATTCTCTCAACTAAGTGGCGCAGGTTCTGCATGTTTTGGTTCAACAAAATCTGATTCCTGAACACGAAAATCTTTTTGGTAAACCTTCATCGTCTGTAGATTTACTATAATGGCCATTCCTGGGGTAGGAGTAATTCCAACACTTTCTTGGAAATCTGTCTGTCTTTGCCAAGCCCCAGAATTTACTATAAGCACTCCCTTGTACATGTCCAAACCCACAAAGTGGACGTGACCGGCATGAAAGATATCTGGAACATCATCAATGACCATCATATCTTCGATTTCAGGCGCAATTGGCGTACGACTTCCATAAATTGGGCTCATATGTCTGGCTTTGAGGAAATGTCTCATCACGGCAGCAGGTTTGTCATAAGTTACTCCTGGTGTAGTTCTAACCACATCATCAATGGACTGACCGTGATACATCAAAACCTTTACCCCATTTAGCGAAACCATTGATGGATTTCCTAACATGAAGAAATTTTCTCTATCCCATAATTCTGAATTGTACATCTTCGGGATTGCCGGCTGTGGAAGTGCTTTTCTTCCTGCATCATGATTTCCAGATATCAACATCACCTTGATGTGTTTTGGAATCTTATCTAAAACCTCAAACGTTTTTTGTAGTTGATCTTCAGTGGTTAGCTGGTCCAACACTTTGTCTTGACCTGGGAAAACACCTACTCCATCAATCAAATCTCCTCCAATTACAACAAATCGGATTTTTCGAGCAATTGGATCTGCGCTGGAAATCCATTTGATAAAATCTGTTAATTCTTCTTCCATGAAGAACTTACTTCCCACGTGTAAATCAGACAGGAATACGGCATAAGTTTCTGTTTTTGAGCGATTTGTAGTGTGTTCTGGAATGTCTGGTAAAATAATGTCTTTTGCAAAAAATCCGCCATTTTTTGCTGGAACTATCTTGAACATTGCAAATTGGTCCATGAGTAAAGTATCTGCACTGTCCTTCAAATCTCCCTCGAAAACCACTATTTCCATAGAACTGGTAGGATCTTCAACTGTGATTTTTGTGATATTTCTATCAGATTTTCTATCCGTCACTAATCCCCATACATACAATTCATCATCATTTTTTGAATTGGATTTTACAGATTCAATATCTTTGACCTTCTTTGATTCTGGCCTATCTGACATTATTTGTCTTAATTTGTTAAATCTACTAACAAATAATTCTCCATATCCCTCAACGCCTTCGGCCGAAGTAATCTTCTCAGTTGGGTCTGATAAAATTTCAAATTCTACTTGGTGTTCCTCGTCATCCTTTATTCCTAGATAAATCTCAAAATCTTCTTCATTAATCAAAAACTGCTTTTGTTTTGTTTTTTCCTTAACAACATCCTTGATAATTTGACCCAATTCTTTAACATCAATTTTATGTAAAATCTCTAATGCATCTGGATGAATCTGAAACCCTTTATTCAATGCATAACTAACTGCTGAGGAAATTCCTTCGTCCATTCCAAATAGTGATTGGAGTTTTAATTAAATCTGTTTTACAACAAAACCTCAAATATAGATCGAGAAAACGGGCATCATGTTAACCATAAAAAGAATAATCTTGTTTTTCATATTTACGGCAATTTTTACAGTTGTTTATGGTGGCTCTGCTATTACAAGTGAACCTACTGAAGAAGAAATTGAAGAAGTAATGAGCTTCTTTGAAGAAATTATCGATACAATAGATGGAATTGGTATCTTTGTACATAATACAACAATTGCATTACCAATGTTTATTCCAGGATTTGGTGTGGTGTGGGGATTATTTTCAGCATATTCTACTGGCTTTGCATATTCGGCAATAGCAGCCTCAAATGCTCAAGTGGCACAACTAAATCCCTTGGCAGTACTTTTGACGCCATTTGGATTAATGGAAATGGCCTCGTATTCACTTGCAATGTCGCGCAGTACCTTGCTTGCAAAAGACGTGTTCCAAAAAAATTGGACCCGAATTAAAAATGACAAATTGATTATTTCTATAGAAATCGCTATTGTTGTTACATTATTGTTAATTGGTGGTATTGTCGAGATGTGGATGATAGAAACTGCACAAGGAATGGATGTATAACATAAAATACTCATTAAATGAGCTATTGTTATGCCAAGCATGAAATGTGTAACATGTGGAATCGGGTTTTTTTCTGCAGATGGAGGAAACAAATGTTCCAAATGCAGACCAAGTGTATCTCAAGGTACTGAGACCCACAGTGGATGTGGCTGTGGCAGCTGCTAAACTTACTTTTTATCTAATCACGTAACGTTTTTAGTCATAACGAATTTCAATAAATTTAGTTTTGATACAAGATAAAGTTGTGATAATTACAGGAGCTTCTAGCGGAATTGGATATTCAACTGCTAAAGCACTAGCAAAAAAAGGTGCAAAAATAGTTGCAGGAGCACGTAGGTTAGATAGACTGGAAATCTTACAAAAAGAAATTACCAATGAAGGTGGAGAAATTATCATTTGTGAAACTGATGTAACTAAAAAAAATGACTGTGATAATTTGGTAAAACAAGCACTTGATAAATTTGGGACAGTAGATGTTTTGATAAACAATGCCGGGTTGATGCCTCTTAGTTTTGTAAAATCACTAAAAATTGATGAATGGGATAGAATGGTTGATGTCAATATCAAAGGTGTGTTGTATTGTACTGCCGCAGTTGTGCCTACTCTGATTGAGAAAAAATCAGGTCACATCATAAACATTTCATCTGTTGCAGGAAGAATTGTTTTCCCTGCTGGAAGTGTTTACTGTGCAACAAAATTTGCGGTAGCTGCATTTACAGAAGGATTAAGACAAGAACTTTCTGTACGAAAAAACATTCGAGTTACCAGTATAGAGCCTGGAGTTGTACAGACTGAACTAACAAACACAATTACTGAAAAATCTTTAGAAGCATTTGTTGAAAAACACAAAGATATGGAAGGTCTACAAGCAGAGGATATTTCAAATGCAATAGTCTTTGCATTAGAAGCTCCAAATCACATGAACGTAAATGAAATTCTAATAAGACCAACTACTCAAGAAGTATAATTACTCAGAACTAGTTTCTTTATCTCTATTCATATGTCCTAATAGCGCTTTGATCTCTTTTCCCATGTTATTAGGATCTTTTTCCAAATCCAATTTTTCAGTAATTGTATCTTTCAACTGTAAATTTTCTAATTCAATTCGTCTTTTTTCAATACAGTGTATGTGATCACTATCTGTTCCGGAAATTTTTTTACAAATTGAACATGTTCCCATGCTGGTGATTTGTTGTTACTACGATTTAATTATTTCACATATTGTTTCATGTTTTAGGGAACGTCGTCTAGTTTGGCTATGATGCTAGTCTGGGGGGCTAGAGGTCGGAGGTTCGAATCCTCCCGTTCCCATTATCCAATTGAATTAATTCTTTGACTTTTCCAAATGTACCAACACGCAATACTACGGTTTGGTCTCCATCTTGCAGCATATTTTTCGACAGTTTTTGGATTAGGCAATTCTTTTAATGAAAACATATCTCTAATTCCTTTTTTTATTCCCAAATCATCAACAGGAAGAATATCTGTTCTTTGTAGACAAAACATGAGATAAATTTGTGCAGTCCAGTTTCCAACTCCCTTAATTTTCGTTAACTCTTCGATAACTTGTTCATCACTCAACTTGGAAATTTTTCCAAAATCAATTTCTTTTTTGACTACAAGTTCTGCTAATCCCTTAATGTAATTAATTTTTGTGCCTGAAATTCCAATATTTTTTAATTTTTTATCAGTTGTATTGAAAACTTGTTTAGGCGTAGGGAATTTTCCATATAATTTTACAAATCTTTTGGTAATTGCAGAAGCTGATGCTTCTGATAGTTGCTGATAAATTATTGCCTCAATTAGTGTTTGAAATGGATTTTTAGTAATACGCATGCTACATGGACCAATTCGTCTTATCAACGGTTGTAATTTTTTATCTGAACGTAACAATGAAACCTCCTCTTCAAATCTACCTGGATTTTGCAGTTTCAAACAGATAGTGATTTTTTCAAAATTTTCTAATGTTGGATTTTTCTTATACTGACGAATTAAATCAATTATTGCTTCTTTTGCGGGAAGTTTTACCTTTTTTTGAATAATTTTTGCTAATCCTGTTCCAATCAAAATGGCTTGTGTTGCACCTGTAACATTTGATGGTTTTCTATTCACACTAGAACTCTCAAAATCAATAATTGTGTTTCTGTTTTTACTAACAATGACATGTTTGTCTATAGTACTTAGTTCTCCATGATCTAATCCGGCATCATCTAAAAGATAGCATTCTCTTAAAACATTATTTAAGACAGAACGAACTTCTTGAGATTTTGTTTCAGATTTTTCTGCCCAATCAATAATTTTTTCACCTTCAATGTATTCCATAACCAAGAAATTTTTTGAATTTTTAAAAAATCTTGGACCAATGTTTAGTTTATTTGCAGTTTTGAGTAATTTGGCCTCGTTTGTCATATTTTTTCTAGGTGAGTCAGTACGTCTAATTTTTAATGCAAATACACTGGAATTATTTTTTGCAAGGACAACCATACCGACATATCCTTTTCCAAGTATACTACATTTTTCAATCTGTAACGGACCTGAGAATGAAACATGGGTTATGCCCAATTTTTTTAATTCATCTAGTCGTTTTTCTACTTCACTTTCTTTTACTTTGGGAAAGCATAGAATTTTTTTGTAAGGTTCTTTCTTGAAAACACTAATTGGTTGAAAACGCTGTGTCATCTGTAGTTATCAGTTTTGAAATGCTCTTTTTAACAGATGTGCTTTGTTTGTCTTTTCCACTTTTAATTTGAAATCCTGCTTTGAAATCAGTTCTTAATCCCTTTGGGATTCCAGAATCATTCATGTGATTTTTTATCAAATCATTGAGGTATGATTTAACATTTTGATATCTTCTTGTTTGTAATGATTGCAATTTTCCTTCCTTGTCTGTCCACATGAGTTTTGATTTTTTTGAATTAGTATGAATGAATTTTGCTGAAAAGTCACCTGAAAATACATCCGGGCCAGTTCTAATTTCATTTTTTGAAATTGAAAGTGATTCTAATAAGAATAACAAACTAGCATTTGTTTCATCGTATGCAACTGCATCACTTCTTAGAACGTTAAATCCTTCTTTGTTCATTTGTGACTCAAGGGAAGTTGCAGCTCGTTTAATCTGTCCATAAATGATATCATCACTTCTTTTTTTGTACTTGAAATTTATGACCAATGTATTTCTAGCCAGTTCTACAGGAATCTTGTTCTTTGATTTTTCTTTAAAGTATG
>CALBOT010000122.1 GCA_937896695.1 uncultured Candidatus Nitrosopelagicus sp.
AGAAAGAAGAGTGTATAGATATGAGTGAAAATGGTCTTTCCCTAAAAGTTCTAGAGGCATATACCAGAGATGTTGGAAGAGGAGTAGCAAGGATCGATTACGATTCCATGGATACTCTAAATGCATCAACTGGAGATGTTATTGAACTAAAAGGAAAGAGACGTACAGTTGCAAAATGTTTACCTTTGTATCCTTCAGATGAAGGAAAAGGAATTATCAGAATTGATGGATTAGGAAGAAACAATTCTGGAATTGCAATTGGAGATACAATTACTGTAAAAAAGATTAAAGCTGTCCCAGCAGAAAAAGTGGTAGTTGCACCATTAGAAGCAATACCACCAATTGATGAGAGATATTTAGCAGATGCATTAGAAAGTGTACCTTTGATTAAAGGAGATAATGTCATGGTTCCATACTTTGGAGGAAGATTAACCTTCCAAGTAATCGGAGTTACACCAGCAGCAGATGCAGTTCTAGTTACACAAAAAACAACATTCCACATTGCAGAGAAAGGTGAAACATTAAGAGGCGTACCTCAAGTTACATACGAAGACATTGGTGGAATTAGAGATGAGATAAAGAAAGTTCGTGAGATGATTGAATTACCATTAAGACATCCAGAGATATTTGAAAAATTAGGAATTGAAGCTCCAAAAGGTGTTTTGCTTTATGGTCCTCCTGGAACTGGAAAGACACTATTGGCAAAAGCAGTAGCAAACGAAAGTAATGCACACTTCATCAGTATTTCTGGTCCAGAAATAATGAGTAAGTTCTATGGAGAAAGTGAAGCTCGCCTAAGAGAAATTTTCAAAGAAGCAAGAGAAAAAGCACCATCAATAATTTTCGTAGATGAAATTGATTCTATTGCACCAAAGAGAGAAGAAGTTACCGGAGAAGTAGAAAGAAGAGTTGTATCTCAAATGTTATCATTAATGGACGGATTGGAAGCTAGAGGAAAAGTAATTGTAATTTCTGCAACTAATAGACCAAATGCAATTGATCCTGCATTGAGAAGACCAGGAAGATTTGATAGAGAAATCGAAATCAAAGTTCCAGATAAAAAAGGCAGACAAGAAATTTTACAGATTCACACACGTAATATGCCATTGGCAGGTGAAGACCAAGAATTACCAGTAAAAATTGAGAAAGTTGCATCAATCAGTCATGGTTACGTCGGTGCAGATTTAGAATATTTGTGTAAAGAAGCGGCAATGAAATGTCTTAGAAGATTACTTCCAGAATTGAATTTAGAAGAAGAAAAAATTCCACCAGAAACATTAGATAAACTAGTTGTAAACTCTGAAGATTTCAAAAAGGCTCTAGTTGAAGTAACACCATCAGGAATGAGAGAAGTATTCATTGAGAATCCAGATGTATCATGGGATAAAGTGGGCGGACTTGCAGAAGTTAAAAAAGAATTAATGGAAGCAGTAGAATGGCCAATGAAATTCCCAGGCCTATATGACAATCTAGGTCATAAAATGCCAAGAGGTATTTTGTTACACGGACCAAGTGGAACTGGAAAAACACTCATGGCAAAAGCAGTAGCTACACAAAGTGAGGCTAACTTTGTTTCAGTTAGAGGACCAGAACTTCTATCAAAATGGGTTGGAGAATCTGAAAGAGGAATTAGAGAGATTTTCAAAAGAGCAAGACAATCTGCTCCTTGTGTAATCTTCTTTGATGAAATTGATTCAATTGCTCCAATCAGAGGAGCAGGCGGAGAAACTGCAGTTACAGAAAGAGTTGTCAGTCAATTACTTACAGAATTAGACGGCATGGAGAATATGCACGGCGTAGTAGTCCTTGCCGCAACCAATAGAGCAGACATGATTGATCCAGCACTATTAAGACCAGGAAGATTTGATAAAATTATTCAGATACCATTACCAGATAAAGAAAGTAGAAAATCAGTAATTGAAATTCATGCAAAAGACATACCACTTGCAGAGGGTGCAGACAAAGTTGACTTTGACAAGATTGCCGATTTGACAGATGGATTAAGCAGTGCAGATGTTGCATCAATAGCAAATACAGCCGTTTCATTAGTCGTTCATGAACACTTAGACAATGCAATTCCAGATGACAATCTTAGTGATGAGGAAAAGAAGAAGATAGTCGATGATATCGAAAAGAAAGCAGCTGATGCCAGAGTAACAATGAAGCACTTTGAAGAAGCAGTCAGAAAAGTAAGAGAACAAAAAGATCTCAAGATGAACGAAAAACTAGTTGCATCCTACTACAGGTAGTTTTAATAAAATACATACCAACTAATTTTCATAAATGTCAGAACTAAAAGGATACAAAGGCAAAATTCGTGATTTCTTAATTTCAAATAAAGTAGATGTAGGTGATTTAGTAAAAATCACATCTGAATTAACATATTCTGGAATTTTAATGCCCAGATATGAAAGCGGAGATGAAGGACATATAGTTCTAAAATTAAAAAGTGGATACAACATAGGAATAGAATTTGAAAAGATTGAGAAAATAGAGAAAGTAGGAGAAGGGAAACCAAACATCGAGAGTTCAGAAACGGTTGAAAAGGATGAGAGTTTGCCAAAAATTTTACTGTTATCAACTGGAGGAACAATTGCAAGTAAAGTAGATTATAGAACAGGTGCAGTTACTCCGGCACTATCAGCATCAGAACTATACGAAGCAGTTCCAGAGATTGCAAAAATTGCTAATGTTGATGCAGAAGTATTATTTTCAGAATATTCAGAGAACTTACAACCAGAACATTGGCTAGAAATTGCAAAAAAGCTTGACAGTATTGCAGAATCAAACTATGCAGGAATTATCATAGCACATGGAACAGATACGATGCATTATAGTTCAGCATTTTTGTCATTTGCATTATCTGGATATAAAAAACCAATTACATTAGTTGGTTCACAAAGATCATCAGACAGACCATCATCAGATGCTGCATTGAATTTAATTGCTGCAACAAAATTTTTGGTCAATACAAAATCAACAGGAGTTTTTGTTGTTATGCATCAAAATGAAAGTGATGATGCCATAGCATGTCATTTGGGTACACGTGTACGAAAAAATCACACAAGTAAAAGAAGTGCATTTCAAACTGTAGGTTCAGAACCAGCATTTGTTGTATACGAAGATAAAATTTTAAAAAATATAGAAAAAGAATTTTTCAGTAAAAAAGACTACAATCCAAGAATTAGTTTAGATACAAAAGTTGCACTAGTAAAATACCATCCAGGATTTAATCCAGAAATAATTGAATCATTAATCAAATTACAGTATAAAGCAATAATTTTTGAAGGAACAGGATTAGGACATGTGGGAAAAACCATGTATGATTCAATCAAAAGTGCAAAAGAAAATGGAATGTTTCTCGGCATGACATCTCAATGTATTGATGGAAGAGTTAGTATGACCGTTTATGAAAGTGGTAGAGATTTGTTGGATATGGGAATCATTCCTTTAGAAAATATGATTCCAGAAGTTGCACTAGTCAAAGCAATGTGGGCAGTAGGAAACTGTAACACTAATGATGAGATAAAAGACATGATGTTGGAAAACTATTCATCAGAATTTTGAGATAAAATGTCCGAAGTTGATATGAAAAATATTGGATTGAAAGTTGGATTAGAGATTCACCAACAATTAGATACAAAAAAGAAGTTATTTTGTGATTGTACACCAATAGAAGAAGAAGAGTTTTCTAGAAAATTTTCTAGAAAATTGAGAGCTGCAAAAAGTGAATTAGGAAAGATTGATCCTGCAGCACTTTTTGAAAGTACTAAATCAAAAACAATAGTTTACTATGCAAATCCAAAAAGTAGTTGTTTAGTTGAAGAAGACGAAGAACCACCACATGCACTAGACATAGATGCCAAAAAAATTGCACTTTTAATTAGTTCTGCATTAGAATCAAAGATTTTTTCAGAGATTCATGTAATGAGAAAAACAGTCATTGATGGTTCAAACACAACTGGATTTCAAAGAACAATGCTTGTTTCACAAGGAGGATACATCGAGGTTAATGATAAAAAAGTTGGGGTTCAATCAATTTGTCTTGAAGAAGATGCAGGAAAATTAGTAAAGGATGAAGGTAATCATAGATTTTTTAGCTTAGACAGATTGGGGGTTCCTTTAGTTGAAATTGCTTTAGATCCTGTAGAAGGAGATCCAAAATTTGTAAAAGACATTGCGTTAACTTTAGGCAGATTACTCCGAGTTACAAAAAAAGTAATGCGTGGAATTGGAACAATTAGACAGGATGTGAATATCTCGGTCGAAGGAGGAGGAGTTATTGAAGTTAAAGGAGTTCAACAACTAGATCAATTAGAAAAAATTATTGAATTTGAAGCAAAAAGACAACATGGATTGAAATTAATTTCTGAGAAAATTAATCAAATTGGATTTACAGAAATTAGTAGAAAAGAAGATGTTTTTGATATCACAGACATAATGCAAGAATGTAATTCAAAAATTATTAAAAAATCAATAGAGAAACAAGATAAAATTTTTGGAATAAAAATTAAAAAATTAAAAGGGATTTTTGGTTTTGAGCCATATTCAGACATCAGATTAGGAAAAGAAATAGGCCAATTAGTGAGATTTTTTGGTATTGGCGGCGTTTTTCACTCTGATGAATTACCAAATTATGGAATTGAAGATTCAGATATCAAACGAGTTACTGAAATATTAGATATCCAAAATGATGATGCATTTTTAATAATTGCAGGAGAAAAAATGTCAGTTGGTTTTGCAATTGATTCTATAATAAATAGAATAAAAATTGCAAAGGATGGACCACCGGCAGAAACTAGAGCTGCTACACAAAATGGCGACACTGTATTTCTAAGACCTAGACCAGGTGCATCAAGAATGTATCCAGAAACGGACATTCCTACAATCAAAGTTTCGGAAAAAGAATTATCTGAAGCAGTATCTAATATACCAAAATCATGGGAAGTATCAATTAAAGAATTAGAAAACAAATATCAAATAAACAATCAATTAGCCGAGCAAATTTTTGATTCAAAATATTTTGAAATTTTTGAACAAATATGTTCAAAGAAAGAAAATTCACCAAATTTTGTTGTATCTATATTATGTTCAACTATCACTAATTTGGAAAGAAGTGGTTTAGATTCAAACCTACTAAATAATGAGCAAATAACGAAAACATTTGAATTGTTAGGAGAAGGAAAAATAAACAAAGAATCAATTCAAATAATTTTTGAACAAATAATGTCTAAAAAGGCAGATAGTGTTTTACAGGCATTAGAAAAAGCATCCATTACTCAATTAACTAATGAAGAATTAGATGAGATTCTAAATGAAATCATTAAAAAGAATATGAATAAAATAAAAGAAGAACAATCACGTGCATTGAGTGGTTTAATGGGAATTGCAATGAAGGAAGTTAGAGGCAAAGCGTCAGGTAAAATTATCAATGAAAAACTGAAAGAAAAGATTCAGAATTTTCTAAATTAAAAATACCAGTAGATGAATAAAAGAAAATAAGTTAAGGGGATTAACTTTTTGTCTTTCTACTACCAGTACCTCTACTAGTTGAGCGTGTTCTACCTTTAGTAGATACACGTTTTGTTGTTGGAGTTGATGATAATTTTCGTTTTCCGGTACCTCGACCAGTTCCAACACTTCGATTACCAGCTGCCTTTTTTTTGGCTTCTTGGTATTCTTTATAAGAATCTCCAGAGAATGTTGATTTCTTATTAGCATCAGTTTTTCTACGAGTTGTACCTCTACCACCAACACGGGTTACTTTTGCCATGGGAAATAGGCAAACTACAGTGTTTTAAAGTTGTTCATAAAAATAATGAAAAAAAACTATGCGGAAAGTGGGATTTGAACCCACGAACTCCTAAGAGATAAGGATCTGAACCTTACGCCGTTGACCAGGCTGGGCGATTCCCGCATCAAGATTTGCGAGGTATAGAATAAGTTCGTTATTCACAAAATATTGAAATGAGAGAGAGAATTATTGAAATTCATGCCATATTGGGAAATCGTTTTGGATGATGGGAAAGAAATTCTAGGTAGATATAATCAGGAATATTTTACGGAACAAAAAATTGGAGAAATTATTAAAAAACTACACGAACAGCAAATAAAACAAGGACATAATCTATCAATAAAGTTATCAAAAAACGATTAATCTGAGTTCTGAAATTCATCTAATAATGATTTTTGTTGTTTCGATAATTTTTTTGGAATTTCTACTACAACATGAACAAAAAGATCTCCACGTCTATTCGAGTTTGGACTAGGTAATCCCTGAGATTTAATTTTTAGGATAGAATTTGGTTGAGTGCCAGACTCTATCTTTAATTTTTCAGTATTTTCTAAAGTTTTGACATTAATTTCTGTTCCCAGTGTTGCATCAATCATTGAAATTCTTGCATCACAATATAGATCAATTCCATCACGTCTATACAATTTATGAGGTTCAACTCTTACACGAACATGAAGATCACCCGGATCACCATCTGGAATTGATTCTCCTTCTCCTCGCATAGCAAGATAATCACCATTATCGATTCCAGGTGGAAGGTTAAATGAAACATGTTTTGTTCCTTTTACCTTACCTCTTTGACATTTTTTGCAAGGATCATCAAACAGTTCTCCACTTCCTTGACATTTTCCACATGGTTGAGCAGATTCCAATATCATTCCTCCCATATTTCTTCTGACTCTAACTTGACCATAACCACCACAGTCTTTACAGGTTGATTTTGAACTTCCAGGCTTACATCCAGTACCATCACAGTCAGGACAATCTACAAATTTTTTTAGATCAAGTTCAATTTGTTTTCCATGTAATACATCTTCCAATGTAATATAACATTCATGTAAAAGATCATTTCCACGTGGACGACCAAATCCACCGCCTCCACTAAATAGATTTTCAAAAACAGATCCAAATCCACCGCCTCCACGTCTTCCCTGACCTCCAAACAAATCATTGAAAATATCATTGAAATTACCACCTGCACCTCTAAAGATATCTTCAGTAGAGTATCTTCCATCTACACCTTCATGTCCATGTTTGTCATACAAATCACGTTTTCCTGAATCTGAGAGAACAGCATATGCTTCAGAAATTTCCTTGAAGTGTTCTTGTGCATCAGGAGATTTGTTTCTATCAGGATGAAATTTTAGAGCTAATTTTCTATATTGTGATTTAATTTCATCAGAAGATGATGATTTGTTTACTCCCAATACTTCATAATAATCGCGTTTTGCACTCATGATTAATTCGTAAATTGATGATTAATTAATTAATTTGAAGTGTTTTCTGATTTTTTTTCAGAATTTGAATCAGATTGTTCTTCGTTTGCGTATGACTGTTGTTCTCCAGACTGTTGTTCTCCAGACTGTTGTTCTCCAGACTGTTGTTCTCCAGGTGGAGGAGATGCATTTTTGTATAATTCAGTAGTTACTTCATTGACAAGGGTTTTCAATGCTTCTAATTTTGGTTTAATTTGTTCAGCGTCTTGTGATAATACATCTTTTAATTCTTTTATTGCATCAGTAATTTGAATACCTTTTTCTTGTGGAATTTTATCTTTAAGATCTTGATTTACTAATTTTTCAGTAGTATAGACAAAACTTTCAGCCTCATTTTTGATGTCAACTGCCTCTTTCTTCTTTTTGTCTTCTTCTGCAAAGTTTTCTGCATCTTCTTGCATTTTTTTAATTTCGTCATCTGACATTTTTGTAGTGGATTGAATAGTAATCTTAGCATCTTTTCCAGTGCCCATATCTTTTGCAGTTACATTCAAGATACCATTTGCATCAATATCGAATTTTACATTAATTTGAGGTACACCTCTTGGCGCAGGTGGAATTTCTGTAAGATTAAAGCTGCCTAGAGACACATTATCTGCAACCATTGGTCTTTCACCTTGTACTACATTGATAGTAACTGCTGTTTGACTATCTGCTGCAGTTGTGAATGTTTTATCTTTAGAAGTTGGAATAGTAGTATTTCTTTCAATAATAGGTTCTCTAACTCCGCCCAAAGTTTCAATTCCTAGAGTCAATGGAGTAACATCAAGTAAAACAACATCACTAGTCACATCGCCAGCAATAATTCCTGCCTGAACTGCAGCACCAAATGCTACAGCCTCCATTGGGTCTACACCAGATTCAGCTTCTTTTCCAACTGTATCACTAACAAATTTTTTCACAATTGGCATGCGAGTTGGGCCACCGACTAGAACAACTTTTGTTATATCAGAAGGAGATAATTTTGCATCTTCCAATGCTTTCTCTATAGATGGTTTACATCTTTGAACAATTGAACCAACCAAATCATCTATTTTTGCTCGTGTTAATTTCACTTGAAGGTTTTTTGCACCAGATGAATCCTGGGCAATGAATGGAAGATTAACTTCAGTTTCCATAACAGATGATAATTCGATTTTTGCTTTTTCTGATCCTTCTCTAACTCTTTCTTTAGCCTGTGGATCACTAGATAGGTCAATTCCTTCTTGTTTTCTAAATTCATCAATTACATAATTTGTTATTGCTGCATCCATATCTGCACCACCTAATTGTGTATCACCAGATGTACTCATCACCTCAAATACACCACCTCCCATTTCCATTATTGTAACATCAAGAGTACCACCACCCAGATCAAAAACCAAAATTTTCATATCTTCTTTGGCTTTATCTATTCCAAATGCAAGTGATGCAGCTGTTGGCTCATTAATAATTCGTACAACATCCAATCCGGCAATAGTACCTGCATCTTTTGTTGCTTGTCTTTGATTATCATCAAAATAAGCAGGTACAGTAATTACTGCTTTGTTTATTGTATCACCAGTAAATGCTTCAGCATCTCGTTTAATTTTTTGAAGTATGAAAGCTGAAATTTGTTGAGGCTTGTAGTCTTTTCCTTGCATTTTGAATAAGGAATCTGTTCCCATCTTACGTTTTGCCTCACGAATTGTATTTTCAGGATTTGTTACAGCTTGTCGTTCAGCAGGGCTACCCACTATGAGATTTCCATCTTTATCCATTGCTACTACTGATGGAAATGCCTTACCAGCTGCAGTAGTTCCTTCAGCAGCAGGAATAAGTGTCGGTTTACCACCTTGCATTACAGCAGCTGCAGAGTTTCTTGTTCCTAAATCAATACCAATAATTTTTTCAGCCATATTTCATACATCTCTTAATTTTTTTTCTTTGATACAATTACTTTGGATGGTTTTAAAATAGCTTTGCCAGAAATATATCCCTTAGATACCTCTTGAGTGATAGTTCCATCATCAAGAGTACTATCTTCAACCATAGACAAAGCCTCATGTAGTTGAGGATCAAAGATTTCACCTACTGCTTCTATTGGTTTAATATTATTTTCAGCTAAAATATTTTCCATGTTTTTTATTACAGCAATTATTCCAGATGTATCAATTTTTTCTTTAGATAAAGAATTTTCAGCCCGAAGAAAATCTTCATAGATATTTAAAAAATTTAGTAAAAGATTATTTGTTTTTTCAGATACCCGTTGAGAAATTTCAGTTTGAGTTCTTCTTTCTAGATTTTGGTAGTCAGCCAGTGCACGTTGCCATTTATCTTTTAGATCAGTATTTTCTTCTTTTAGCTTGTTAATTTGTTCATCAGTTATTTCTGAATTATCGATAAATTCAGTATTTTTTTCATTAATCATTTTTTTATCTTCAGACACTACAAGTCACCAATTTTTTTAACATATTATTTTTGTGATATTAGTTGACATAGTGGATTAGCTTTCAATATGATTAGTTCGTCATCTTTGTTATTTTTCATCATATAATCAAAATCTTGCTTTGAACAAACAACGACAATTGTAGTCTTGTCATTTTGAAATATATCTACAGGTTGACTAATTGATTCAACATCACCAATGTAATCTTTAAGTTTAGTTTCTAATTCTTGTAGTTTTTCAATTTTTTCTCCTTTCATCTCATGTTGATCCAAAGTCCACAAAAGGAGAATTTTTGTTCTACTTGCTTTTAATTCATTTTTCTTCAGAATTAATCTAGTTTCATCAATTAATCGTTTGATATATCCGTCTAAGCCTTTCATACTTCCATTGATTAGATACATTAAGCTACTTGCACCTTCAAATGAATTACTAAGTGATCTTAAATCAAACAATCCATCAATAAAATCATCAAGATATAGATCTCCTAATTCTTCTGAATTAAGATCAGATTTAGTTATAGAATCCTTGGCAAATTTACAAACTTCAAGTATACTTGTTTGACTAGAAAATTGTTTTAGAACATCTATTGCATGAAAATATTCTGATGAATTTAATGATAAGAAATTGAATTTTTTATCATCGGTCAATAATTTTTTTAGAGTATCATTTTCTTTTGAATCAGATGAACCAATGTATGGTTTGATAGGGGATTCTTTAGACAATGGATAATAAAAATATGAGACATTTTTTCCTACCTTCAATCCTGTAACATGTTCTAACAATGAAATATTTTCCGAATTCCCTCCAAAACCAGTACCTAATCCATAAACAACGCTGCAACCTTTTTTTATTTTTGAAACTGCATCTTTGAATTTTGAATTTATCTCAATTTTGATATCTTGCCCAGTTTTTCTAATTCTTGGTGCAAAGATTAGTACCTGTGCTTTAGAGATTGCCGCATCAATTGAAGTCATGGCAAGTAGTGGTTCATCGTCTTTTAACGCTTGAACTGTAGGATATGATTTTGCAATATCTTGTTTTATTGATATGGCAGAAGGAGTAGATTCATCAATAATTTGAACATCCCCACCATTTAGAGCAATTTGGCATGCAAGAGAATAGCCTTCAGTACTTAATCCGTAAACTACAACTTTTGTTGCCATTAAGGACTATAATATCAAGACTAAGAAATACTTATTGCAGTTATCAATGAAGTGCTAATACTTGAAGATCTGGTTTGACATTTTAACACCAAAACAATACTTGTTTTTTGAATATTTTATTCAAAAACTAAGAAAACAACACAAGATTGTTTCAACATCTAGAAAATATCAACAAGTAAACGGTATTAGACAATTTGGTTCTGTAAATCCAATAATAGTTGGAAAACATGGAGGCAAAAACAAAGTGGACAAATTACTTGCTAGTTTGAGTAGAACAAAATTATTAACAAATAAAATTGAAAAAGTAAAACCGGATTTATTAGTAAGTTTTTGTTCTCCTGAAGCATCCAGAATTGCTTATGGATTAGGTATTCCACATATTGCATTTTCTGATTCACCTCAAGCAAAAGCTGTAATGAAGCTGTCACTTCCATATGCCACAAAATTACTAACACCATGGATTTTTCCAAAATCTGATTTTGAAAAATTTGGCATAGATAGTAAAGACATAATCAGATATAGAGCAATTGATGCAGGCATAATTATTAAAAATTATAAAAAAAATGAACAAAATAAATTAAAATCTAAAAAAATAATTGTTGTTCGACCTGAAGAATCAGAAGCTGCATATATCACAAAAAAGAGTAAGACGATTGAAATTATTAAGAAAATTGTAGAGAAATTTCCAGACGAACAAAAAATTGTATTGTCCAGATATAAAGAACAAACAGAAAATCTAAAGATGATTTTTGGTAAAGATATTTGTCTTTTTTCAAAACCTGTTAATGCAAAGAAATTGTTAAACAGTACAGATTGTTTTGTTGGTTCAGGAGGAACAATGACTGCCGAAGCAGGATTATCAGGCATACCAACTATTTCATTAAATATGATACCAAACAGAGTTGAAGAATATTTAGTCAAAAAACGAATAATTGTTAGAAGTGAGAGTCCAGAGAGTATTTCTAAATACATACTTCAATCATTGAATAATCCTCAAATTATTAGGAAAAGAAAAGTAAATGCCAAAAAAATGATTAAAACATTTGAAGATCCATACAAAGTTCTTTTAAA
The DNA here is from genome assembly GCA_937896695.1 of uncultured Candidatus Nitrosopelagicus sp. Lineage (GTDB taxonomy): Archaea > Thermoproteota > Nitrososphaeria > Nitrososphaerales > Nitrosopumilaceae > Nitrosopelagicus. The sequence continues at coordinate 11,932 of CALBOT010000122.1, forward strand.
AACAATAAGAACATTATAAAATAATTATAGGGGTAAATTGTTTTTTTATTAGAAGCCCA
>CALBOT010000123.1 GCA_937896695.1 uncultured Candidatus Nitrosopelagicus sp.
CTGCTATTGGAGTTATTGTTGCATTTGCCTGTTTTGAGTTTGTTACCTCAACAAACAATGTACCCGGAGCTCCAGAAAATGCTGGAAAATTAGGTGCAGAACATATTCATGCATCAATGCTAGTCAGCATATTTGGTGATAAATTTGACTTTTCAACACCAAATTATCAGGTAAAAACACCATGGATACACTTTGAAAATCAAGATGGAGATACAATACATAGACATTCTACAGGAGTAGAACTTGAATTCTTATTCAATTCAATGAATATGATAGTTGATGACAAATGTTTTGTTTTCCCTGATGGAAGACAATTCTGTACAAATGAGGATTATTCACTAAAATTCTATATCAATCAAAAACTGGTTGAAGATATACGACAATATGTTATTCAAGAAGATGACCGCATTCTAATCTCCTATGGAAATGAAGATCAATTAGCCATAGAAAAACAGCTAGCAGAGTTAAATGCACAAGCAATCAATAGATTGTGAGTAAAATGAAAATTTCAAGCAGAAACGTTGTCGAAGGTACCGCACGAGCTCCACATCGTGCAATGTACAAGGCAATGGGATTGACTAACGAAGATTTAGCTAAATCCATGGTAGGAGTATGTCATACCGGAAATGAAGCAACACCGTGCAACATACATCTCCCTAATCTTGCACAACATGCAAAGCAAGGAGTAACTGATGGAGGTACAACCCCAAGAGAATTCAGTACAATTGCAGTGAGTGATGGAATTGCAATGGGGCATGAAGGAATGAAATCATCATTAGTCAGCAGAGAAGTAATTGCCGATTCAATTGAACTAATGGTTCGAGCACATCAATATGATGCATTAGTAGGAATTGCAGGATGTGATAAAAGCTTGCCAGGTACAATGATGGGAATGATACGACTTAACATCCCATCAGTATTTGTTTATGGTGGAACAATTATGCCGGGAATGTTAGACGGAAGAGAATTAACAGTAGTTGATGTATACGAAGCAGTAGGATCATATGATGCAGGAAAAATCACTGCAGAAGAATTAGAAAATATTGAAAATGTTGCATGCCCTAACGCAGGTTCTTGTGGAGGAATGTTTACCGCAAATACAATGGCATCAATTTCTGAGGCAATAGGATTATCTTTACCAGGTAGTGCAAGTCCACCTGCAGAAGATGATAGAAGAAACAAAATTGTTTATGAAACAGGAAAAGCATGTGCAGAATTACTCAAAACAGGCATAAAACCACTAGATATTGTTACATTTGAAGCATTTGAAAATTCAATCACAATGTTAAATGCAGTTGGAGGTTCAACTAATGGAATTTTACATTTGTTAGCAATGGCAAATGAAGCAGGAATTAATTTGACATACGAAGATTTTGAAAGAATTAGAAAGAAAACTCCTCATGTTGCAGATATGAAACCTGGAGGAAATTATGTAATGAACAGTTTAGATAAAATTGGAGGAATTCCATTAATCATGAAAAAATTATTAGATAAAAATTTGATACATGGAGATTGTTTAACAGTTACAGGTAAAACAATTAAACAGAATTTAGATGAATTGTTAATTGCAGAAGTTCCAGAACAGCAAATAGTGAAACCAGTCGAACAACCAATTCATGAAGTTGGAACCGCAGTAATTCTAAAAGGATCACTTGCGCCAGAAGGAGCAGTAATAAAAACTGCAGGAGTAGAAATGACTCAATTTACAGGAACCGCCAAAGTTTACGATAGGGAAGAATATGCATTTGAAGCAGTCTCAAAAGGAGATGTAGATGAAGGAAACGTGGTAGTAATAAGATACGAAGGACCAAAAGGAGGACCAGGAATGAGAGAAATGCTTTCTACTACAGCAGCGCTTGTAGGCCAAGGACTCGGAAAAAAAGTGGCAATGGTAACAGATGGTAGATTTTCAGGTGGAACAAGAGGTTTTATGGTAGATGGAACTTGAAAATAGATGAGGAGAGGTGTTTTAAAGAACTTGATTTAACTAAAAAGACCTATCAATCAATTTTGGTCTTGGGAAGGAGGGGATGTTCCATTATACAATTATGTTTGTTGGTTTTTGATTTCTAGGTATGTTGTTGTACTTGATTCGTCAATTGCGGTGCAGCTATAAAGGGTCCTGGGTGAATTCCGAGTTGTATGTTGTTTGGTGAAATGCATATGTAGGC
>CALBOT010000124.1 GCA_937896695.1 uncultured Candidatus Nitrosopelagicus sp.
CTTTTTCAGCTGGTTCATACATTTGACTTCTTAAATTGGCAAATGCATTTTTAATTTTATCATTAGGTTGTTTCATTACAGTATCAAAAAAGTCACCTAGTTCATCGTTAATTTCATCTACCATTTGATCTCCACCTATTGCACCTTGATATATCATTCCAACTGTTTCTTTAAATTCTTTATCTGATGCTATATTTTCAGAAATTAATTTTACATCATTTGATCTTGTTTTGCCTTCAAACAATTGTTTATATTTTTTTGCTAGGTTCATTTTCTGTTCCTCTTTTTTGTAATATTCGCTATATCCCATATCATTAATAAATATGTTATACATCAATTCTTTTATATAATTCTAGCACAATTCTACGATATCCATCTTGATTTGTTAACAACAAACTGTTTTTATAATTTTCCCATGTAATAATATATGTTTTATCTAAAACTCCATTATTAACTGTTTTAATTATTTCATTCAATGCATTTACTGTATACAATGTATTTGTATCTTTCTTTCTATGAATTAAAATTGTATTAGGTGTTTTCTTGTAATCTTCTGATGGATCTACATTATATGTTACATATACATCATTTGGTTTGTCCGCATCATTGAAAACAAATATTTTCTTTTCCACAATGGCATAACTTTTCTTAACGTAGTCTACGATAAGATTTAAATCTTTTCTATGCGCGAATGTACATAATAAGTTTGTTCTTGCCAAAATCTTCTTCCTGTTTTATTTCTATTATAAATATCAACTTTTACGCTGAAACCGCTCTATATTTCGCCTTTAACTGTCGAACCAGCTGCACCAAAGAAATCTTCAAATGCTGGATGGTTAAATGTTGGTGCAGGTCCTTTCTGAGCTAAATCAGAAGTCCATTGTCCATCTGCAAATCTAAATTTTAATGGTATTATTGCTAAAACCTCACCATCGCCTATTATTTCCATATTTCGTACATAATCTGCTTGAGTATCTTGAAATGCTTCCAAGTTAATTGACAACTGTTTTGTTTTTGCTTTTATCATGTTATATGATGGAATGGATACTAATTTTTTACCTCCTAATGCTACATATAGATAAGTTGCATCTGGGTTAGTCATATCTGTACGTAAAATGTATGCTATTAATTCAGAAAAATCATTTAATTCACCGGGTTTGTTAAACTGAGCTGCTATATCCATCATAGCATCAATAGCAGGATTCAAAAATTGCTTTTTAGCATTTAATGCTGGCTGTCTATCTGCAAGTTTCATTACTCCCATATATATTTTTCTATATGCATAACTTTGGTCTGTTTGCATTTTACCTGCACGCCATTTATCATAATTCATTGTATCTGGATCTGCAGGTTCTATATTATTCCATAAATCCCATGCACCACCTACCTTTTCATCTGGATATGCTTCTACAAAATCATTAACGTTTTTTATATAAGTTTTTAATGATTTATCTATAGCTTTTGCTTCATCACCTCCCAAATTGTACATGTAACTTAGCAATCCTTTATACTTAGTATCATCTATTTCAATTTCAAAACCATATAGTTTTTTTAATATTTTATTCAAAGATAAACTTCCAAATTGTGCTGGTCCATATTTTAATGATACATAAATATTATTATCTTTATTATTTATAATATCTATGTTTACCAAATTATCTGCAACCTCTGAACCTCCTTGTCCTCTAACATTTACTCTTGCAACATAGTTATATTTTGTGGGTTCATATAATCTATCAATAGCCATTTTAGTTTCTTGAGCTGCAGATGATGCATCATTCCAATACTTATAGAATGATTTTGTAAAATTATTTTCATCGTCTAAATATTTTGCTTTAAATGATGCAAATGTATTTAATGCAATTTGTTTTGTTTGATTATTGTTTGCTAAAGATTTACCTGCCTTATCTATTATATTTACAAAATCATCTAAGTTTACAGGATCTATAACAGATTTATTTTTTGCCAAATAACTTAATGTAACAGCATAAAATATCTCATGTAAATTTTCTGTTGCAACATTTGCAGTCATTGGTTTTAATTCTGCATTATATTTACCTATTTTAACTTTATCTTCTTCAACTGGTTTAGCATCAAGAAATGCTTGATCCAACTGAAAATCATCTTCTGTCAATGATTTAATAATAGGTGATGCATCTATTCCTTGCTCTACTAATACCTGTTCTAAAACGTGTAGTTCTTTTTGATTATACGGTTGTAATGCATAACCTTTTGGTAATCTATAAAACCACTCTGTTAATATATCTGATATATGTCTTGCCATTTAATATAAATATCTAACTATACTACTTTACTGGTCATATTTTTCATATCTTGTAAAGTCTTTCCAGCTTTAAGTTTAACAGGAAATTTTCCATTCATCATGGTATTTTTGATATCTAATATCAATTGTTTACCATCTTTTATATTGAAATCAAATAACAATGAATCATATGTATATAGAATTAACTTTGTATCATATGGACCTAACAAAGCATTTACTTCATTTATCATAGCCATATTATATTCAGTTTCCATGCTTTGTAAATAATAGTTAAACAATTTGTTTGGATTCATTTCTGACATAGCGGATGCATATAGTCGTCTAGATAATATAGCTGTTTCCATATACCCTTTAGCTTTATATTGTTTCCATAACTTATAAGTAAAATCTTTTACCTTACCAAAAAATGTTATTTTTGCAAAGTCTTTATCTATACCACCATATAATAATCTAAACGATATTTGTTTGCTTTGTTCATATTCTTCTTCTGATAATTTATCTTTTCCAAAATATTGTTTACCTAAATATGTATGAACATTTTCTTGGCCAAAATCATAATCTATTATATCACCAATCAATCTTAAATGATATGAATCATAATCAAATTCTAATAACATGCCATATTCATGTCTTGATATAAATGATTCTCTTGAGCCATCTTCTTTGTTTATTGCAGCATAATTAACGCCACCATATTTGTTTGAAGGCCGACCTGTTGTTGTATAAATATTGTATTCTGTATATGCTGTTTTACCTACTAAGTTATTTGTCTGAAACTTTTCTACGAATTTATTATAATTAACTTTCAATCCATTTCTTTCTATAGCATATAAATTATCTATAAACAATTCATTGTAATAATCAAATGCATCTGATCGTTTAAACGTTTCATATACTTTTATAAATTTATCTTTCATTGCAGAACATCTTTCAAAATGTTTTACAATTGGAACATAATTATGTACATTAGTTTCATTGTAATACCATTTATTGTACCAATCATGTGCTGTAGTATCACAATCTTCTAATTGTAACATTTGATTGGTTTGAAAATATGAAACTAGATCGGCATCATATGTCTTATGATGATAAAAATTTACAAAGCGTTTCTTACCCAAAACATATATATCAGCCTTACTTGTAAGCCTGTTTAAATGTTCGCTTTCGAGGCATATACAATCTTTATGACGGTATGGGACTATATATTCTTTTTTAGTATCCATTATGTATATATAAACAAAACTTATTGTATTATTAACATAATGACGATATAAATCAGAAAATACTGGTGCCCAAAAACTGTTTGATGTCTGTAATGCTTGATGTAGCTCTTGTAACCGTTTATTGTCTTCTACAATTTTCATTAATTAATTATAATGAATTTTTTTCAAATAACCAAATTATTTTAGATTAATATCCGCCGCCTCCACCAGATCCTCCAGCAGCACCTCCGCCACCAGTTGCTCCTTCAAATGCTAATCTTGTTTGTTGACCTTTTGTTAGCAAACGTGCATGTTTAATTTTTTCGCTATGACGTTTACCAGCCATTGGTCCTTTATGTGGATGTATATGATAAAATCCAACATAAGGTGTTCCGTCTATCAGAACAAAATCAGAACCTTCTGTATATAAATTAGACTTTTGTTTACCTACAGCTTCTGATTTTTTAATTTGACTATATGATGAATGTTCTGTTAAATCACCTAATGCTTCTGAAATACCTGGCATTTCTAAATTTTTTGAAAATACTGTTCTCCTGTTTGTATCTTCAATACCATATGTTCTAATCTGAGTTCTTTCTTTATCATGATATGAATC
>CALBOT010000125.1 GCA_937896695.1 uncultured Candidatus Nitrosopelagicus sp.
GTATAAAATTAAACAGTTATACTCGAATAATCTGATTCAGAATTAAATTGGTTAGAGTAGGTGGAATCATTGTCATTGGTGCAATATTTGCAGTATTAGCTGTTTCTTTCTTCTTCTACTCTGATGAAGTTTTGACTGATGTCAAGGTCTCTTCCTTTGGTGAACCTGTTCAAGTAGGTGATGTGATGTTTGATGTACAATATGTTGCAAATTTTGATTTTCTTCAAAAAACTAAAGAATTCAAACTAGCTGAAAAAGCTGAAATTGATAGAGGGTTGATAGAAGCCTCAAACGAAAAACCTACTCACACATATTTCCAAATACAAGTTACTGCTGAAAACAAAGGTAATGATATTGTGAGATTTACTGGAGGTCAATTACATCTCTATGATGGTTCAAACAAACGTTTTAGTCCAATTTTTGTTGGCTATGGTGAAAATGAATTATCTTTGATTGATCTTGAACCTCAAAAAGCCGTTACCATGACAACTCAATTTGATATTGAATATGATGAAGAAATGCAGTATCGTGTAGGTATTGTTCCAAATAGACATGGTATGGAAGGAACACAAGAAATTGCATTTATTTGCATAAAGAATTGTAGTTAACTCTTGGAACATCCACATTTGACATAAACAACTTTGAATTCTCCTTCTGTCTTTATGTTATGCGACATGGGTCTCTGGCAATATCTGCATTCTGTAAATCCATGATATTCTTCCACTTTCACCATCTTTGTTTTCCATGATTTACTCTCTTCATCCCAATATACTGAGTCGATCTCTTGTGGATTTTCCATATTTTTCCTTGAATTAGTAATGTTTGAATTTTTTGTTTGAAACGGTTAAATTGCATGTCTTAAAAATCAGATTTAATGAAGGTAGTAACTGTTGGAAGTCGTGTATTTGTGACAAGTTTCCAACTTGCTGGTGTTCAAGGAAAAATTGTTAATTCGTCTGATAGTGCCTTTGAAGAAATCAAAAAATTGTATGATGATTCTGAAGTTGGATTAGTTCTTGTTAGTGATGATCTGACTGAGCAAATTAATGATAAATTAACAAAATTGCGCGCTGAAAAATCTACTCCTCTTGTATTTGCTCTTCCAGCATCCGGAAGTGAAAAATCTGAAGTTGATTATAGAGTAATGCTCAAAAAAATCCTAGGCGTATAAATATAGTGTAAATTATTCATCATCATGAAAGCAGCTGTGGTGAAAGGAAATTCGAAAGTTGAGATAGAGAATTTCGATATATCTGATATTGGCCCAAATGAATTGTTGATTAAAATGCAATCTTGTGGAATTTGTGGATCTGATGTTGAAAAAGTATTTGGAAAATACGGTCAGCCTTCTATGAGATTAGGACATGAACCTGCTGGTGAAATAATTAAAACAGGAAATGCCATAACTGATTTCAAAATTGGTGATCGTGTATTTACGCACCATCATGTTGCTTGTTATTCAAAAGATTGTCATGAATGCAGTCATGGAAATGAAACTATGTGTAAAAAATATTACCAATCAAATCTTAATCCTTGCGGATTAGCTGACAATTATGTTGTACCTGAATGGAATGTACTCCATGGCGGTGTTCTAAAATTACCAGATAATGTTTCTTATGAAGAAGCTGCACTAATTGAGCCTCTTGCATGCTGTGTTCGTGCATGGTCCAAATTCAAATATCAGAAAAATGATACTGTTGCAATTTTAGGTGTTGGTCCAACTGGCATGATGCATGTTTTACTTGCAAAATCATTTGGATTTTCAAAAATATTCTGTATGGACTTAAATGATTTCAGATTAGATTTTGTAAAAAAATTTGATGTCACAACTATTCGTTCTGATGACTCAAATTTAATACAAAAAGTTACTGATGAGACTACTATTGGAGTTGATGTTGCAATTGTTGCTACTAGTAGCCTACATGCATTTCAAGATGCAATTAAACTTGTAAGAAAAGGTGGAACTGTTGTAATGTTTGGAGTGCCTAGTAAAGGTGCAACAACAGAAATTGATATGAGCGTAGTCTATTCAAAAGAAATTAGCATAGTAACAACATACGCTGCATCTGATATGGATACAAAAAATGCACTAGAGTTGATTTCCTCTGGAAATGTTGATGTAAAATCATTAATTACTCACAAATATTCACTTGATGAATCACAAAAAGCCTTTGAACATGCTAAAACTGGTGATAATGCCATGAAAATAATTATTGAAAATTAGCAAAGGCTTAAGAAAGGTAATTTTTTTTCAAAAAAATAAGAAAATGGACTGGGGTTTAAAAAATAGACTTGCAAG
>CALBOT010000126.1 GCA_937896695.1 uncultured Candidatus Nitrosopelagicus sp.
ATGTTTTCCTAGACTTTTCCAATCAAGTAAAGCTGCCTCTGCACCATTATTTTGAGTAATCAAATGTTCAAAAAGATCAGGACTAAGAAATTCTAGTGCATGTTTTGGCATAACAGTTCCTAAAGCATATTTTCCAAAAAGTAATTCTTTTGTGAATTTTTCAGAATAATGAGTACCTCCAAAACAGATGGCAAAAGGATGCAAATCAGATGGCTTCTCAAGTGTTTCTAAAACCAGTTGAGCTACAGATGAACAGAGGACTTCATCATTCCATTGTAAATCAGTGGTACCAATTTCTATGAAAATTGATGGTTTTTTTAGATGCGTAGGCCCGTGATGTGTGGCTTCTATAGTTATTTCAAAATCTGAAAAAGATTCACGATTTTCCCAAAGTGTCTGTAAGTATTTTTTTTGTAAATTTGGATATGGTATTGCTAATTCTTTTTCATTTCCACCAAATTTAGCTTCATTAAAGTTTCCAGTGCTGTGACACGTTAGAGCAAGAGTTCCAGACTCTGCTGCATGTTTTGACAAAAAAACAAATCCATCATAATCATATTTTTCATCTAACCAATCTGCAGAAATTGCAGGGGAATCAATTTCAACTAAATCAAAGTTTTTGCCACGATATACATCACCATCTTTTTCCATTTTTTGAGAGATGTGTTTAGCCATATTGTGACCAGCAGCGTCATTTTTGAATGCAACTAGTAAATCCATGAAGAAAAGATATATTGGTATTTTATTATTTTTTATTATAATTTGAACCCTAAACTTATGCTCAAGAATATAGTCAATACTATAAAATTAACGAAAAAATCCGATAAGGAGGTTTACAAACAACACCTCAGATTAGTCCTATTTGGCTTTGCTACAGTAGGATTACTAGGATTTGGAATTCAATTCATATTTGCAACAATTTCACCAGGAATGGTATTCAAATAGAGAGAAAATGTCCGAAGTTACCAATTCCCACTTATTTGCACTCAGAACTACCGGAGGTCAGGAAAAGGTTGTTTTGAGACAACTAGAAGCAAAAATGAGAAGTGGGGAATTAGATGTTCAATCAGTCTTAATTGTTGAAAATCTAAAAGGATATGTCGTTATCGAAGCAAACGATCCACAAGTAATGTTCATGGCAACACAAGGATTGAGACATGTAAAAGGACAATTAAGAGGGGAATTAGAATTCAGCGAAATTGAAAGTTATCTTGTAAAGAAATCTACAGTTTCAGAACTAGCAGTTGACGGAACAGTAGAAGTTATTGGAGGACCATTCAAGGGAATGAAAGCTACAATTACAAGAGTTGATCATGATAAAGAAGAAGCTACAGTAGTTTTGTTGGATGCACCATATCAATTACCAGTAACAGTGGATGCAAACTATCTAAAACCAGTAACAGCATAGGAAGGAATAAATCATTAAAAAAGAGACGAATTTCAGATGGGCGACAAACAAACAATTTCAGCACAAGTAACAGGAGGAGAAGCTTCTGCAGGTCCTCCACTTGGTCCAGCACTAGGTCCACTAGGAGTAAACATCATGGAAGTTATCAATAAAATTAATGAGAAAACAGGTGACTTCAAAGGAATGAAAGTCCCAGTAACAGTCAGTGTTGATGCAGATACAAAAGAATGGGATATTGAAGTTGGAATTCCATCAGCCTCAGCACTTATACTAAAAGAAGCTAACATTACAAAAGGAACAGGTACAGCCGGTACAGAATGGGTTGCAGATATTGGAATGGATGCAATTGTTAAAGTTGCAAATGTGAAACTTGAAACATCATATGCATCAGAGATAAAATCAGTTGCAAAACAAATTATCGGCACATGTCAATGTTTAGGAGTAAAAGTAGAGGGTAAGACTCCAAAAGAAATAACCGTTGAAGTAAACGACGGCAAATGGGACGAAAAATTATCTAACTAGATAGATACACAGGAGACTTTTCAGTTCTCTCTAATTCAACAAATGTTTCAGTATTTTGTATTCCATCAATTTTTCCAATTTTATCAACCACAATACTATGTAATTTTTCCAAATCTTCGGCTAATGCACCAACCATCAGGTCAAATCTTCCAGTAACCTCAATAATTCTATCAATTTCTGGAATTTCTAACAAATTTTCATGAATTTTTGTTTTGAGTTTAGGATCTCTGTTAATACCAACATATGCCTTAACTCCAAAACCTAACTGAGATTCATCAATATCTATAGTGAATCTCTTTATCATTTTCTTTTTTATCAGTCTCTTAATACGACTATACAGAACAGATGCATTGATGTTTAATTTTTTTGCCAAAAGCGGAATTGAAATACTTCCATCTTTTTTTAATTCAGATAATAATTTGAGATCTAAATCATCTACCTTAGCCATTTCTTAAAATAAGTAAATTTTAGTAGTAAATGTAAGTTTTGCCAGAATAAACCATGATTTTACTAAAATTTAGAAAAATATACGCCAATTTTAGAAAAATGATGTAAACGAGAATAATTACTCACAACGATAATAAGTGAGAGATTAAGGTTTTTGACATGGTAAACGAGTCTGAGATAGTCACTCTAATTCAAGAAGCAAAGAAGAGCGAAAAAGAACGTAAGTTCAAAGAATCACTAGAACTTTACATCACCTTAAAAGACATAGATGTTAAGAAAGGATTTGCGTTTAATGAGGTAATTCAATTACCGAATCAGATGTCAAAACCAGCCGCAGTTTGTGTAATGGCCTCAGGAGATATGGGTCTAAAAGCAAAGGATGCAAAAGCAGATGAAGTTTTAGATAATGACGATGTAGATAAATTGGCAGAGGACAAAAGAGCAACTAGAAAATTAATTAACAAATATGATTTCTTTTTAGCAGATACAAAATTAATGCCAGTAGTAGGTAAATCATTAGGACAACTTTTAGGACCTAGAGGAAAAATGCCAACCCCAGTTCCATTTAATGCGCCTATAGAATCATTTCTTAGCAGATTCAAAACATCAATTAGAGTTAGAGTAAAAAATTCACTTTCAATCTCATGTAAAATTGGAGATACTGAAATGGATGAACAAAATGTAGCCGCAAATGCAATGACAGTAATTAATAATTTAAGAAGTAAATTCCCTAATGGAGATAAAAACATTAGAAAATATATGATAAAAACAACTATGGGAAAAGCAGCAAAATTAGAACACAAGGTGACAAAATAAAATGCATGAGAATAGAACTACATATCCAAAAAAGAAAGTACAGATGTACCAACAATTACAAGAGCTTCCAAAAAAATACAATGTATTAGCACTTGTAAGAATGGAAAAAGTTAGAGGTTCACAATTACTACCATTAAGAAAAAAACTGCAAGGCGAAGTTGAGATTGTCAGTATCAAAGATAAAGTAGCAAAATTAGCTTTTGCAAAAGCAGGAATTACAGGAATAGACAAACTATCTGAAAAAATTACAGGCCAATGTGTTTTCATGTTTACAAACATGTCTCCATTCAAACTTAACGTTCTATTAGGAAAGAACAAAGTTATGCTATTTGCAAGAGGAGGAGATATTGCAAGCATGGATGTTGTAATTCCACCTAAAAATACAGGAATTGCACCAGGTCCAATGCTAACTGATTTTAAAGAAAATAATATTCCAACAAAAATTGATCAAGGTACAATTTGGATCATGAAGGAAACAATTCCAGTAAAGAAAGGAGAACCAATTTCTGAAAAACTTGCAGGACTTTTAACTAAATTAGATATCAAAGCAATTGAAGCAGGCATAGTCTTGAATGCCGCACTAGAAGACGGATTAGTCTATCAAGAGCAAGAGATGATCATTGATGTTGAGAAATTCAGAAATGATCTGGCACAAGCTCACCAAGAAGCAGTATCACTTTCAATTGAAGCAGCATATATCACTGCAGACAATATTGAACAAATCTTGGCAAAGGCAGCACAATCTGCACGTTCTGTTTCAACTGAAGCAGGATATCTAACAGAAGATACAAAAGAACAGATATTACAAAAAGCCCACGGTCAAGCACAAGGTGTAGCCTCAAAAGCAAAAGACTACACACCAGCATAAACTAACTACTTTTTACTTTAGGTAAATTCCAATTGTACTTCATTGCAATCATTCTTAATCCTGTAGCTAATAACAAACCAGAAATTGTTCCAGCGTAAACATCATTTGTCATATATATCACCAAAAAGAATACAGAGGCCCCTAAGAAACTTGCAGAAGCGTACAATTCTTTTACAAATACGATAGGAGTTTGACTAACAAAGACATCACGGAGTATTCCACCACCAATTGCGGTAAGCATTCCAGATAACACAATCACAAGAAAGTTCATTCCAAACATGTTATAGGCAAAAGTAGCTCCAATTACAGTAAAAACTCCCAATCCGAGTGCATCGAATTTTAGAAATACATTCCAATGTTTTTTCATTTTTGAGTGTAAAAGGAAGATTACGATGGCAGATACCACAGTAATTATCACATAAGAAGGATCAATTAGAGAGTTAGGAAGAGACTTTCCAAGAATTACATCACGTATTGTGCCACCAGCAACGCCGGTAATTGTTGCAAGAATTATTATTCCAACAATGTCTGCCTTGTGTTCAATTGCCTTGAAAGCACCAGTTACAGCAAATGCCATAGTTCCAAACAGATCTAAAACATATATGAAAAACTCAATTGACAAAGTTGAATCTGCCAAGACAAATAGAATAAAAAACGGTAACTAATAACGTTGAGAAGAGTTTGGACTTGTTTAGCCGAATAGAGAGGATAAACCTTCCATTGCTGCTTCTTCCTGTTTTTCACTTGGTGGTTCTGCTTTCTTTTCTTCTTTTGGTGCATCTCCACCGGCTGCATCTGCTGCTGGTGCTGCTGCAACTGCTACAGGTGCTGCTTTAATTGCATCTTCAATGTTAACGTCAGCCAAGGATGCTACAAGTGCTTTAACTTGAGCTTCATTAACTTCAGCGCCAGTTGCTTTAACTACACTAGTAACGTTTGCTTCGTTAACTTCTTTCTCTAGTTTGTGCAACATTAATGCAGCGTAAACATATTCCATGTACAAAAAAGCCGTTAGGCATAATAAAAAGCTATCAAAAATTGTCTTTAGATCAGGATCTTGAGACTTCTACAGACAGAATAGAGGTTTTTCTTCAATTCTTTATCATAAAGATTCTCCATTTTCTGTTTTAGAATTCTTTTTGCATGATCTTGATCAGATCCTTCTGGAAGAGACAATACATTATTGATTAATTCAGATAATGATTCTCTTACCCAACCATCAAAGACGGTGAAAACCTTTTTTGAGATAAATTCAACTTTTTCAGAGCTAATGTCAATGACTTCGGTGAAATTTTCATATTCAATTCTATAGATTAATGCAAAAATGCAGTTTTCAGAAGTAGGGGAAAGGAGAATTTCTTTTGATCTTGGACCAGCCTTTCCTTGAGAAACCTTATTTTTTAATCCAACAGGATTAACAAAAAAACCGTTTACACCGATTTTGTTTCCGTCAACCCCAGTAACAGTTCCAAATATGATATTCTGATAATCACCATCATCCTTTCTAGAAGTGAATACGAAATCACCTTCTTTTACTTCACCTTTTTTTCTTCCAAACATAAAATGTTTCTACATTTTTCTATATTTAACGGTTGAATCGACAGTCCTTAATATCGGCACTAGGTCAAAAATTTAATGAATAAAAAAGAGATTCTTGAGAAATTTTCAGCAGACCCAGAGAGGTATTATAATGTAAATCTCTTCGAGGATCAAGGATTTGAAAGAAGATCATGTATAGTATGCAGTAGATTCTTTTGGACTTTAGATTCAGAAAGAACAAAGTGTCCAGATCATTCTGACGATACATATTCATTCATTGGTAATCCACCAACAGCAAAGAGATTTGATTATACACAATCATGGAAAGAAGTAGAATCTTTTTTTGTAAAAAATAATCATACGTCAATAAATCGTTATCCAGTTGTATGCAGATGGAGAGATGATCTTTATTTTACCATTGCATCAATTGTTGATTTTCAAAGAGTTATGGGAAGTAAAGTTGTATTTGAGTTTCCTGCAAACCCACTTGTAGTTCCACAAACATGTTTAAGATTCAAAGATTTAGAAAATGTTGGAGTAACTGGTAGACACTTTTCATCATTTTGTATGATTGGTCAACACAGTATTCCAAATGATAATGGTTATTGGAAAGATGAATGTGTTAATTTAGATTTTAATTTACTAACTGAACAATTTGGAATTGCAAAAAAAGAAATCACATTTGTTGAAGACGTTTGGGAAGGAGGAGGTTCTTTTGGTTCGTCATTAGAATATTTTGTAAGAGGTTTAGAACTTGGTAATGCAGTGTTTACTGAATTTCAAGGTGATCTTTCAGATTACAAAACACTTGATCAAAGAATTATCGATATGGGTGCAGGTCTTGAAAGATTTGCATGGATTACAATGGGAACACCTACAGCATACGATTGCTGTTTTGGACCAATCACAGAAAAATTAATTGGACAAGCAGGAATAGATGCAAACTCCTCAGTACTCACACCATATTTTACAGAAATAGCAAAGAATTTGGAATTATATGAAGACTTGACACAAGTTAGAAAAAACGCAATAAAGACAACAGGATTGACAGATGAACAGATTAATCGAATTATTACTCCGCTAGAAGGAATTTATCTCATAATTGATCATATAAGAACACTAATCTTTGCAATTTCAGATGGAGCACTTCCTAGCAATGTTGGGGGAGGATACAATCTCCGAATAATGTTAAGAAGAATTGTTTCAACCATGGACAGATTGAAATTAAAATTTGACTTGGATGAAATAATAGACATACAAATTGATTATTTGAAAAATACATACCCAGAATTAGAGAAAACCCGGAATGATGTTAAAGAAATAATCTCAATTGAAACAGGTAGATATGATAGTTCAAAACAAAGAATGCAAAAAATTGTTAGTAAATTAAACAAAGAACCAAAAGTTGAAGATTTGATAACACTTTACGAATCAGATGGAGTTACACCAGAATATCTTAAAGAAATGAAGGTAATATCAGAGATTCCATCTTCGTTTTATTCCAAACTTTCTGATTTACATCAATCAAAAAAACAAAAAGAACAAGTTAACTTACCATTAGAAGGAATTCCAGATACAGAACTGTTGTTCTATAATGAAGATCCTAGAGAATTTAATGCAAAAGTTTTGAAATCATTTGAAAATTTTGTTGTTTTAGATAAAACTGCATTTTATGCAAGAGGAGGAGGTCAAGAACCAGATCATGGTAAAATTTCTGGTCAGGAGATAGTAGACATTACAAAACATGGAAACATTGTTGTTCATGAAATTAAAGGAGAAATTCCAAAAGAAGGAGATGTAGTTTCTTGCGTAGTAGATACAAAAAGACGTGATGGAATTACAAAAAATCATACAAGTACACACATCATCAATACTTCAGCAAGAAGTGTTCTAGGTTCATGGGTATGGCAACACTCTGCATTCAAAGAAGAAGATCATGCAAGACTTGACATCACACATCATTCAGCATTAACTGATGAGGATGTAACAAAAATTGAAGATGCAGCTAATTCCATTATTGAAAAAGCCATACCAGTGAAAATTGAAAACTTTGACCGTGGAACTGCAGAACAAAAATATGGATTTAGAATTTATCAAGGAGGAGTTGTACCTGTCAAATCAGTAAGAATCGTATCAATAGGAGATTTAGACATTGAAGCCTGTGGAGGAACACATGTGGCAAATACCTCAGATGTAGAGCAAATCAAGATTACAAGAACAAAGAGAATTCAAGACGGAGTTGTGAGAATTGAATTTGTTTCAGGAGATGGAGCAAAAGAATTTGTGAAAAAGAAACAACAAGATTCAGAAAATAAGGAAAAAGAAGAAAAACTAAGAGAACAAGAAAAAGAAAAGAGATTAGAACAAAGACAGATTGTTAAAGAAAGAATACCTGTCATAGCTAAATCACTACTAGAATGTAAACAAGGAAGAACAACAATTGACGAAATTACAGTTGAAGTAATAGAGTCTGGAAAAGCTAATTTTTGTTATTCAGACAGTAACAATTATGATGATGTTTTTCATATTGGATTAGGAGAAGTGCTGTGCAAATCCGATCCAAATATGATATATTGTGGATTATTTGAACAAGGAGAAAAAATTAGAGTAATAGTTTATGCCGGAGATGACATATCAAAAGAAAAGAGTGCAGGCGATATTGTAAAGAGTATTTCCCAGATTCTAGGGGGTGCAGGAGGAGGAAGTCCCAAATTTGCCCAAGGTGGAGGAACCGACAAGTCAAAGAAAGAAGATGCAATTAAAAATGCGAAATCCATGATTATCGAATAGGTAAACAAGATGGAAATTAACTGGAATCAACTGGATGTAAAGTGGAGAACAAAATGGCACGACGCCAAAGATTTTGAAACTAACCCTAATGAAAAACCAAAAAAATTCATTACAGTTGCATACCCATATCCAAACTCACCTCAACACATAGGACATGGCAGAACATACACGCTAGCTGATGTCCATGCAAGATTTTACAGAATGAAAGGTTACAATGTATTATTCCCAATGGGATTTCATTACACCGGCACTCCAGTTCTTGGAATGGCAAAGAGAATCGAAGCAGGAGAAAAAGAAATTTTAGATGGATTGCGAAACATCTACCACGTTCCAGAAGATGTAATCAAAACATTTGTTGAACCAATTAAAATTGCAGATTACTTCCATGAAGAGATAAAATCCGGAATGATTGAGATGGGCTACTCCATTGATTGGAGACGAGAGTTTACAACAATAGTTCCAGGATATCAAAAGTTTATCGAATGGCAAATTTCAACTTTACGAGATAATAATAGAATAATTCAAGGCTCTCATCCAGTCGGATGGTGCCCAGTTGATCAAAATCCAGTATCACAACACGATACAATGGGCGATGTAGAACCCAAGATAAATAATGAAAACTACCTTGTCAAATTCAGACTAGATGAATTTGTATTCCCAATTACAACATTAAGACCTGAAACAATTTTTGGCATAACAAATCTCTGGGTCAATCCAAATACAACATACAAAAAAATTAAGGCAGATGATGAAAAATGGATCGTTTCAAAAGAATGTGCAGAAAAATTAGAATTCTTTGGAAAAGAAATTACAATTGAGGGAGACATTAAGGGAACAGAGATTATTGGCAAATTTGCAAAAGCACCACATACAGAACAAGAAATTCCAATTTTTGAAGCAGAGTTTGTTGAATCAGGAATGGGAACAGGCTTGGTAATGTCAGTACCAGCACATGCACCTAAAGACTATCAAGCATTGATGGATTTAAAATCAAAAAATCACGAATTAGCATCTAAAATTGAACCGATACCAATCATATCAACAGATGGATATGGAAACATTCCTGCAAAAGATGTGTGTGAAAGATTAGGAGTTACTGATCAAGTAGATGCAAAGTTGGAAGAAGCAACAGAAGAATTGTATCTCAAGGAATTTGTTAATGGAAAATTAAATGAAAGATGTGGAGATTTTGTTAACGAGAAAGTAGAATTTGGACGAAATAAAGTCAGAGACTGGTTAAAAGATAAAAATGAATTAGAATCATTCCCTACTCTTCAAAATTCTCCAATTAGATGTCGATGTGGTTCTGAGTGTGTTGTTAAAGTTTTGAATAACCAGTGGTTTCTCAATTATGGAGATGAAGAATGGAAAACGTTGGCAAGAAACTGTCTTGATAGCATGAATATTCTTCCAAATAAGATTAAAACAGAATTTCACGATGTGATTAATTGGTTACATGAGCGAGCATGTGCAAGACAACAAGGACTTGGAACAAAACTCCCATGGGATAATGATTGGATTGTTGAATCATTATCAGATAGTGTAATTTACATGGCATATTACACATTATCACGATTTGTAAATGATGGAACTGTGCAAGCAGATAATCTCACCAAAGAGTTCTTTGATTATGTTTTCTTAGATAAAGGAAGTATAGACGCAGTTGTTAGTTCCTCTAATCTCAGTGAAGATATTATCAATACGATGAAAAAAGAGTTTCAATATTTCTATCCTGTAGATGCAAGACATTCAGGTCGGGATTTAGTACAAAATCACTTGTCATTTTTTGTATTGAATCATGCTGCCATATTTGAAGAAAAATTATGGCCAAAAGAGATTGTTGTTAATGGCAGTGTCATGATGGACGGTGCTAAGATGTCTAAGAGTATGGGAAATATCATTCCACTTCGTACTGCAATTCAGGATCATGGTGCAGACCCTATACGATTAGCAATAATTTCATCAGCTGAGCTACTCCAAGATGCTGATTTTAACATGGAATCAGTCTCAGGTATTAAAAATAAGTTAGAATCACTGTTAGATGAGTGCTCCACACTGAAAAAAGGAGAGATTGGAGATTTACAAACAGAAGACAAATGGATAATTTCTAAAACACAAAGCAAAATTGCAGAGGTTACAGAAGCTGTAGAAAAAATGAGATTACGAGAAGCTCTACATGATATTTTATTTACATTCGAGAGTGATTTGAGCTGGTATCAAAAAAGAATTCAAGCAAAAGAAAGAGACGATGTTTCAGGAATTCTTCATCAGATAAATTCAGCTAGAGTTGCAATGCTTTCCCCATTTGCCCCACATGTAGCTGAAGAGATGTGGGAAAAATTAGGAAATTCGGAACTTGTATCAAAATCATCCTGGCCAGAATATTCTTCAGATAAAGTTGATGTAAGTGTGATTCAAGCCGAAGAATTATTGAAATCAACTATAGAAGATATTGAAAATATTCTCAAAGTAACAAAAATTTCTCCAAAGAAAATTGTAATTTATGTGAATTCAGACAATATGAAATCAAAAATTTATCGTAAAATTTTGAATGTAATGGTAGGCGGTCAAAATAACATGGGAGTTGTGATGAAAGAGTTAATTGCAGATCCTGAGACCATTGATGCTAAAAAAATGCCAGACTTTGTTCAAAAAGTTATCAAAGACTTGCATTCAGAATCAGAATCAATCAAAAAAATGAAACTTGAATCAGAATCATTTAATGAAAAAGAATTCTTTTTGTCAGAATTAGCCAGTATTGGACAAAAAGAATTTGGAGTAGAAATAGAAGTTTATTCTGATTCAGATAGCGATATTTATGATCCTAAAGGAAAAGCAAGACATGCAAGACCATACAAACCAGCTATATTGATTGAATAAAACTGGAATTATATTTATTAGGTAATGAACTAGTTAGATCAAATGAAAATTGCAGTCATGGGAATGGGAGTTGCAGGAAGTTATCTCATGGCTAGATTAAAAAATTCTGAACATGAAGTAGTCGGATATGAAAGAATGCCTTTAGAAAGACATGATTCGATTTGTGCATGGGGTACAATTAAAGAAGAATTAACTAATTTTTGTAAAAAAACTGGCAGAAATTTTGATGATTTCTTAATTCATGATGGAAAGCAAATGCATGTCAAAATGAATAATGATGTGAAATTTGATATCGGTTTGAAAGGACTTTGTACATATAACAAATTAGGATTGATAAAAGATTTCATAAAAGATTCGAAAATAATTTATGGCGAAGCACCACGATTAGAAGAACTTGAAAAAGAGTATGACATGATAGTAGATTGTACAGGATTTAACAGAAGTTATCTACCAAAAATGGAACAGGATTTCTATTTACCAACATACGAATATAAGGTTGAATATGAGAATGGCGTCCCATATGATGACTTCTACATTGAACCATTCCCAGGAATGTCAGGATATTTTTGGTATTTTCCATTGGGAGAGAATTATGCACATATCGGAGCAGGAGATTATAACAAAAATCACATCAAAGCAACAGATGCATTTCTAAAAAAACATGGAGGAAAAATCGTTGCTACTAAAGGGCGTCCAATTAGATTGGCAACACCAGATAGATGTAAGCCATACTATTCTGGAAAAGTAGTAGGCGTTGGAGAATCAATTGGAACAGTTTATGCGTTATTAGGAGAAGGAATTATTCCATCTATGCAATGTGTAAATATTTTTATCGAAAATATGCATGATTTCAAAGCATATGAAAAAGCAATTGAAAAACACTATAGTGTTTATGCAAAAGTGTTTAATTTTGTAAGAGCTAAAATCCATAATGACTTTAATTTCCTAAAAGCATTACCTGACTTTATTGCAATTTTCAGATATATGAAAAAGAATGAAGACCGATTTGGTATGCATATTAAAATTGGTGATTTACTTAAAGTTGCAAAAGCCTAAGACATACTAAGAGAACCAAATCCATCTTTTAGAGTTCTGCTAGATTTCATATTGTAATCATAGATAGTTTTTGAATAATCATCTAAGACTTCTTTCATTGAATCAAGTGATTCAGAAAGATAAAACCCAGGACAATCACCAGTAAATTGGAATGTTGCATGAACACGTGCACGTCCTTTTTCATTTTGTGCCCATGTTGAAAATGGATACAAGTAACATACTCCCGGACGGGTAGGATGTATTCCACACCCACCCTCTTCATTCAAAAATCTACATGATATGTGAGTTCCATCATCTGCTTCTGTTTCATCTGTTTTTCTTTTGAGACTGACATTGGTCATTACAGAGAAACCACCTGAAGGAGTTGGTTCATCATGAGTTGCAACTAAAGTTTCTTGTTTTACAAATTCAGATGTTTTTTGATATTTCATACCTTGACCTATTTGGATTAAATCATCAGAAGTTAGTGGTAAACGTCCTTGTCTATTACAACAATTATGGCAATCAGGCCAATAACAGTTCCATAAAATGTATTTTTTTTCTTTTGGCAAATATGGAATATGAAATACAACGTCTTTTACAATTAATGTGAAATCTGTGACATCAGTATATTTTCCTAGAACAAAATCATGAAGGATTGGATCAACATCCCAGTCTTTTTCAAGTAGCTCCAATGATTCTTGAATTTCTTTTTGAGACATTATTTCTTATATCCATAAAGTTTGATATTATAATGTTGAGTGAAAAAGGTAAATACGCATCGGCAACGGAGAATAGAAGATTTGTCTGGAAAGAAATTGTCTGGCCGCTGGTGATAGAACATAACAGTGCTGAATTTTCGTTAATGCAGTATCAGAAAAAACGTGATGAAACATGTACAAAATATGGAATTTCAGTAAACGCACTATCAAGAGGATTAGCATCATTAATTCAAAGAGGACTACTTTACAAAGAAAATCAGTCATACTATATTCATTTTAGATTAATTGCATACATGCGATTAAAAGCAGATGTTGATTATGGAACTGCTTTACATGAAATTAAGATAAGATGAATTTTACAAAAATGAATATATTCAAACATTTTGTTATTTTCCATATAGCCCGGTAGTGTAGCGGCAAGCATAGGGGCCCCTGGAGCCTTTGACCTCGGTTCGAGTCCGGGCCGGGCTACTGTATTTTATAATTCAGACAAGAAATAATGTTTCAATAGAATTTTTTAAGATATGTTACTATCTAGAAGCTTGTGCAACTCTTTCTAACTCATTTTTCTTTTTTACAGAAGGGGCAGCAGGATCGTTATTTGCAGCCAATATTAGATGTTCTGCAATGTATTCTTCAATAGGTTTTGGATTTGAGAAAGTTGCTTCTTTGATTGCATCAGCAATGAATCTCAATGCTAAATCTACACGACGGATTGGAGCAACATCAACTGAAACGTGATAAACAGTACCACCGTAAACAATTCTAGTTGTATCCTCGTTTGGCGCAGAATTTTCAACTGCGCGAACTAGTACCTCAACAGGATTTTGACCTGTTTTGAGATTAATTATATCAAATGCAAGTTTAATTATATTTAGTGAATGTTGTTTTTTTCCACCTTGTCTTCCAGTGTTTTTAGCATATTTTTTACCAAAATGCATTAGTTTGTTTGCTAGTCTTTCTACAATATGGACATCACCTTTGTTGAATCTCTTTAATGCCGAACGACCATAATCAATTGGATAGATTAATGGTTTTAATGAAATTGCAGAGAGAGTTTTGTCACCAACTACACGAGTTTGTAGACCGAGATCTTTAATCTCTATTTCAGAGGTATCCCATTTTCTAAACAAAAGTAAATTTTTTTCAGCCATGATTCTATCTTCTTGGTTTTTCTTTCTTTCCTTCTACTAATTGACGTAATGATGTATTGTTAACTTTGAAAACTTTGAAACGCACACCAGGAATATCTCCCATTGCACCACCTTGAGTTGCACCCATACCTTCTACATGTACCTCATCGTGTTCATCAATGAAATTCATTGCACCGTCACGTGGTAAGAATGCAGTAACTGATTTACCGTTTTTGATTAATTGTACTCTAACACATTTTCTTACAGCAGAGTTTGGCTGTTTTGCTTCAACACCTACTTTTTCTAAAACAATTCCTTTTGCTTGAGGAGCACCAGCAAATGGGTTTGATTTTTTATCTAATCCTAATTCTCTTCTTTTGTAAGTCGAGATAGCCCAACGTTGTTGTTTCTTCTTATTTCGAAGATCTCGTCCTGCAAATAGTCCTAAAGGTGATTTTGCCATTACTACCACTCGAAAGCTTGTTCCTTGCTATTAATCATTACATATGTTATATTGAAATATCTTCGTGCAAGTATTCTTGCCTTCTCTGCATTTCTACCTTCACGTCCTACTACGACTCCTTTCTTTGCACCATCAACTTCGACGTTTGCTTGGAAAGAACCATCCAGTCTTTCAGAGATTTTAATGTCAGTAATGTATTTTTCATTTAGTATATTTTTTAAAAGTTGAATTGGGTCTTCATTGTATTCTACAAGTTCCACATTTCTATCAATTTTGTTTTGAAGTGATTTGATATGAGCTCCACCTTTACCTATTGCCAAACCCATTTTTCCTTCATTTACAACAAAGATAATTCTATCACGTTTTTCATCTTCTATACAATCACGAGCAGTTGCTTTAGTAATATTTTGGAATAATGACATGAGTTTCATTTGATCAGTTGTTAATTTGATTTCTTGTGTCATGTTCATTCTAATTATTCAAAAAAATTTTCTGTCTCATTTAAACCTTGATTGGTTTTGTATCTTGGAGAAGTTTTTGACAACATCATTTGGAATCTGTTTCTTTTTGTAGTGTTTTGATATCAGCATCAGCGATGTTGGTTAGTGAAATTGCAGAAACTCTAAATTGTAATCCACAGAGTTTTCCAAGGTTAACAGAGGTGTCATCATATGAAATTGTTGAAACATTTGATTTTTTTGCGTCATCTTCTATTTTTTCGCTGATATGACTTGGTACAGATTTGGAAAGAAGTACAAGTTTGGATTTTGAAATATTACCTAAGACTTGTTTTGTACCAATAATGTATGCATTTTCTTTGATTGCATCTTTGAGTGTTTTTTCTAGTTGTTTTTTCATCATGTTGCTTGTACGAACAACTCAATTTTAGCGACTTATAGATTTATTGTTGTTAATACCCACGACTATTACGATCTGGCTTGTCAATGTTGGGATTTCTAAAGCCATGTTTCTCCATCATATGGTTTAAGAATCGTATATCGCTGTCGAATTTTTCACCACAAACAGAACAATTTACCATATTTTGATACAATGTGACAGTAACTTATAGTTAATTGAATTAAAAAGATGCCAGCACTGTTGCTTCCCAACGGCTCTCGCATGTTAGTAACACAGCAGCGACATTTGGTTTGACTTCCAAGTTCGGAATGGGATTGGGTCGCACCCAAACGCTATGGCCGGCTTAACATATGAACAAATTATCTTTCATAATAAGCTAACTAAATTGTGAATAGATTTTTTGAATAGAATTATTCATAGAAGTATAAATTAAAGATACAGCGAATAACGTTATGACACATCGTGTTGCCGTATTAGATAAAGAATTATGCCAACCCAAAAAATGTGGGTTAGAATGTATCAAATATTGTCCGGTCAACAAGTCAGGAGCAGATTGTATTGTTCTCAATGAAGATACCAACAAGGCAACAATCGATGAAGATGTTTGTAATGGTTGTGGGATTTGTGTAAAAGTTTGTCCGTTTGATGCAATTACAATCGTGAATTTAGCCAGTGAATTAAAAACAGATAAGATTCACCAGTATGGAATGAATTCATTTAGACTATACAAATTACCAACGCCAAAAAAAGGAGAAGTCGTCGGATTACTTGGAAGAAATGGAATGGGGAAGAGTACAGTAGTTAATATTCTATCAGGTATTTTAAAACCAAATTTAGGAAATTATGAACAACCACCAGAATGGGATGAGATTTTAAAATATTACAAAGGTACAGAACTCAAAGCACATTTTGAGAAAATAAAAAATGGTGACATTAAAGCATCAATCAAACCACAACAAGTTCATACAATTGCAAATGCATTTGATGGTACAGGAAAAGAACTTTTAGATAAATTTGATCAAAGAGGCACATCTAGACAATTGGTAAAACAATTAGGATTAGAAAATTCCTTAGAACAAAGTCTCAAAGAACTTAGTGGGGGAGAACTGCAAAGATTATCAGTTGCTACTGCCGCATCAAGAGAATCTGATTTTTACTTTTTTGACGAACCGTCATCTTACAACGATGTCTTTCAGAGAACAGGAGTTGCTAGAGTAATTCACGGTCTTGCTGAAGAAGGAAAAAGCGTAATGGTTGTAGAACACGATCTAACATTGCTAGATTTTCTTAGTGATTATATCGAGGTGTTATATGGAGTACCTTCTGCATATGGAATAGTTTCAAATGTATTATCAACCAAAGTTGGTATCAATGTATTTCTTGATGGTTACTTACCAACTGAAAATGTAAGATTTAGAGATAAGAAATTCACTTTTGATGCATCAACATCAGGTGACGAGATACTAGAGGGAGATACGATAATCTCGTATCCAAAATTAGAAAAGAAATACGATTCATTTTCAGTTTCAATTGAACCTGGAACCGTAAGAAAAGGAGAATTACTTGGAATTATGGGTGCCAATGCATTAGGAAAAACTACAATGATGAAGATGATTGCTGGTGTTGAAAAACCAACAGAAGGTTCAGTTGATAAAAAAATTAAAATTTCATACAAGCCACAGTATCTTTCAAATGATATTGATATCGAAGTAATTTCGGTTTTAGAAAAAGCAAATGGCTCTTCAATTGAGGGAAGTGCAGAAGAAGAACAGATTTTGGACCCATTAAAATTAAAAAAATTGTATAACAAGTCAGTAAAAAATTTGTCAGGAGGTGAACTGCAAAAAGTTGCAATAGCATCTTGCCTTTTACAAAAAGTGGATTTGTATGCATTAGATGAACCATCGGCATTTTTAGATGTAGAAGATAGAATTGCAGTAGCAAAATTTTTACAGAAATTTGTACGCTCATTTGGAAAATCTGCAATAATCATAGATCATGATCTTCAATTGATGGATTTAGTCTCAGATAGTATGGTAATTTTTGAAGGAACCTCAAGTGTAGAGGGAATTGCAACATCTCCAATGCCAAAAACAGATGCCATGAACAGATTTTTGAAATCACTTGACATTTCATTTAGAAAAGATGAGAAGACAAGTAGACATCGTGTTAACAAAGAAGCAAGTAGATTGGATAAAGAACAAAAATCATCAGGCAATTACTACTTTAGAAAATGACCAAGATGCTAAAGAGAGTCTTACAGGACGTTCTCTCTGAAGAAGAAAACGAACAATTGATTTCTGCATTTGATCAAATTGGAGATATAATCATAGTAAGAATTCCCGATTCATTGGTTTCAAAAAAACAAATTATTGGAAAGACGTTGCTAGAACAAGTCAGTACAGCAAATTCTATTTTTTATCAGTCATCCCCAGTAGAAGGAGATTATAGAACAAGAAAATTAGAAGTGATTGCAGGAGAAGATAAGACACAAACCGAATACAAGGAAAATGGATGTAGATTCATCGTAGATGTTGAAAAGGCATTTTTCTCACCACGATTATCAACTGAAAGAGAAAGAATTGCAGGCTTGGTAAAAGACAGAGAGGTAGTTATCAATATGTTTGGAGGCGTAGGAATGTTTTCTTTACTTGCAGCAAAAGATACTGCATGTACAGTTTACAACATTGATCTAAATCCTGTTGCAACACAACTGTGTAAAGAAAATGCTCAGATTAACAAACTCAAAGGAGAGGTAATTTCTTTGAATGGCGATGCAACCAAAGTGATTGACGAACAATTATCAGGTAAAGCAGATAGAGTATTGATGTTATTACCAGAACGTTCTGATGAATTTTTAGATTCAGCATTAAACGGATTAAAAAATAAAGGAATAATTCATTATTACTCCCACATGCATGCAGACAAAAAGCAAGATGCACCAAAATTATCTGAAGAACATTTTATGAGCGTAAATAAAACAAATGCAGAAATTATAACTTCACGAAATGTCAGACCGGTAGGACCAAGATTTTATCAAACTGTAGTAGATGTTAAAATTTCAAAGAGTTAATTGTCTTCTATTAATGAAGAAGGTTTTGCAGATGTTGTGGCCATTTGATAACCTATCCAAGATACAATTCCTAAAACGCCACCTACAACCATGAGTATAGTCAATTGTAGAACAATCGGACTCCACTCAGAAAGCATCAAAAGATATGCATAAACGAAAAATGCTGCTATGCAAGATACAAAGATGAAAACACCCATTGATTTTCGTCTTGACATGTCGATTCGAACTAGAACAGTAATTTAACTGAATTCAATTGCCATCATATAGGCATCTTCGCCGTCACGATAATACGATTTTAGTCGTTGTTTGATATCCATACCCAAGTCTTGATATAATTTTACAGCCTCAGTATTACTGCAACGTACTTCAAGATACATTTCGTCACATTGTTTCTCTTTTACTCCTTTGAATGATTCATTGACAAGAATTTTTCCATATCCATTTCCTCTATGTTCTTCTAGTACAGCTACAGATACGACGTGACCTTTTTTCACAAATCCTAATTTTTTGAAATTTGAGAATCCAAATTCAGTCTTACACATGATATATCCCACATATTGACTATTTTTTTCAGCAACCAGAAATGCTTCTGGAGCTTCTGCCAAGAGACTTTCATAGAAATAATCAGAATAATGTTCAGGCAATGTTTTCATATTGATTTCCATTACGCCGATTAGATCACTAGGCTCACAACGTCTGAATATGGCGCCGTTATGTTCTCTTAGAATAACTTGCATACAAGTACCTGAAATCTTGCGTATTTAATTTTAAGTTGGAAAAGCAATTATGCTCTTGTTATATACGATCCATATGATAGAGCCCACTCAAGAATTCATTAGAAGCATAGTGAAAAAACACTTTGACATTGGTGATGAGGAGGTGGGTTTAGTCAAAATGCAATTTTATTTTGAGGACATGGAATTTAAAGAGAAATTTGTTCAGTTAACTCAGGAATTAGAAACTTACAATCTGTTATGTACGCTTGAAAAAGAAGGTTACAGACACATGGTAGTTGTATCAAAGCTACCTAAACAAAAAAAGAGAAAATGGTTGTCAAGATCTTGGACGCCAAGAATAATGTTTGCTGCAACTGTTGTAATGGTGTTAATTGATGGGTTTTACAGAACTCAGGGACTAAACATGTTTACTCCAATTGGAGATCCAATTGCAGTTGCAGTTTTGTATGCATGGGCTTTGATTGGAATTTTAGGAGTGCATGAGGCAGGACATTTAATTGCTGCAAAATGGCACAAAATCAAAACAACATGGCCATACTTTATTCCAGGAATACCGGTATATGGAATACCAACATTTGGAGCATTCATTCAGTCCAGAAGTCTCACAGTAAACAGAGACATTCTATTTGATATTGCGATAGCAGGACCAATTGCAGGATTGGTAGTTGCCGTGGTAGTGGTAATTTTTGGAGCATGGACTTCACCCGTAATAGATGCAGATATGGCAAGACAAATGTTTGGAAATGCTCAGTTAACCCCGATGAATGAGAATATCATAATCAAAGCATCACTAGCGCTCTTTGACAAAAATGGAAGTGATGTTGAAGTGATAATGTCCCCAATAATGTTTGCAGCATGGCTTGGATTTCTAATTACATTTTTGAATTTGCTACCCGCATGGCAACTCGATGGAGGTCACATGTCAAGGGTGATTCTAGGACAAAAGTGGCACAAAATTGCGACGTATGCAAGCATGGGCGTGTTGGTATTGTTGAATTATTGGATGATGGCATTGTTTATTTTAATTCTTAGCTCAAGAAGCAAAGATGCACGACCACTTGATGATATTTCACCATTATCAAAAAATAGAAAAATTGTTTACATTGGAGTTATTGTTTTAGCAGTTTTGTGTGCTCCATTACCTGCATCAATCTTTCCGTAGTAAAGTACGTGCACCATCTTCAATTACTTGGACTTTTTGTCGTGGACCCTGATTTTTTAAGATATAATCCATTGATTTTTTGATTCCATCTACATGAATCATTCCAAGTTTTTTGATGTACAGTTCAGGCAAAATGGAAGTTATGGCAATTTGAGAATTTTTCTGAATTTCAGATAAGAACAGAAGATTTTCCATTCCGTCTTCATACTTTGATGCGTTTTTGATTCTCTCAGGGGTAATGCGTCCATCAATTAGTTTTTGAAAGGTTTCTGAACCTAATCCACCCATGCATTCAGCAACAAGTATGATTAGCCCCTGATTTTTTATCGATGTGTGAAAATTCCATACAGAATTTAATGAAGAAGATAGTGTCTGATTACTTGCGTCCTTTCCTGTACTAATTATCATTGTACGGAACTTTTCTTCAAAGGTTGCAATTGATTTTAGCAGAGTTTGAGATATAGATGATGTTTTAGACGGATGCCCAATCTGTAGATCTGAAAGTCCTTTTTTGTTTGCCGTAATTTCAATGCAGGAGACCTCAAAGCCATCTGTGAATTTTTTTGCGTCATTAATTGATGTAGAATCAGTGCCAGGATTAGGCATGTTTCCTGAACGATGAGAGAAAGCTTCAAGCATTTTTTCTGCACCAAACTTTCGTAACAGTCTAGTTGCAACTGTTTCATATCCAAATAGACCATCAAACTGCACTTCTCCTGTGAAGGTGACGGATTGGTCAGCCTTCAGTCTGATAGCAGGAACAGTGGCGTCCTTATGACTAATACTCGAAACCCTTAGTTGGCTCATCAGATTTGCTCTTTATTGTTATTTATCAGTGGTTAGCAAGTGCGGCAAGTATAGCTGCTTTCAGTCCAGCCAAGTCTGTGCTGCTGTCAGACACTGCTGCCTTGATGGCTGTTAGTGCAGTGTCTGCTTTCTGTAGCTTGTCCTTGACATCCAGTGT
>CALBOT010000127.1 GCA_937896695.1 uncultured Candidatus Nitrosopelagicus sp.
TTTTGCTGAAGAAATTGACGTAGTGGTAGCGGAGCAGGATGAAAAAGACGCTGCAGAGCACCTAAAACAACTGTTGAGTAAATCCTCCTCACGAACATCGGAAGAGGAGTATGAAGTAGAACGCAAGCGTACTGCTGCTTACGAAGCTCAGTTGATCTGGGCCATTGCTCGTCAATCCGCCTCTCAG
The DNA here is from genome assembly GCA_937896695.1 of uncultured Candidatus Nitrosopelagicus sp. GTDB lineage: Archaea > Thermoproteota > Nitrososphaeria > Nitrososphaerales > Nitrosopumilaceae > Nitrosopelagicus. The sequence goes on from CALBOT010000127.1 coordinate 188, forward strand.
CACAAGTAATTGGTCTCTGGGCATCTTCTAACTCTGGAGGAGATGCCCTTCTTCCTCCACCTGGCTTTCCTGCTTCTTCTTCCCCAACAAGAATATCTCTACGCTCTCTGATCGAGAACTTTTTGGCTTACAGATTTTGACTTCGGCAAACATTTGATTATATGTAATTTTTCTATCAGTTCCATCTTCACCTTCCCACAAAATTGCTGGTTTTTCAGATTTTGTATCCTGATGAATATCTAGAGTATTGTAAGATGCATTGATTTGTCCATCTACAAACCATCTTGCAAAAGGTGGATTCCATTCCAAGGTTTCAGTCCAAGGTTTAAACCAAGACAATGATTTTGCACAATTATCCCAAAAAGAGACATAGTCTTTTTTTGCAGTATCTCTTATTGAGGAATCATTATTCCCCAAACCAATATTAAATTCTTCAGAATGCAATTATAGATATTTGAATAATGAATGTTTTAAGAATTTTGAATGATTATTGTGAATTCATTCTTTTAATCCAATCAGATTCAGGTTCTGCTGAAACTTGTTCATGTGGATGAATTGTCATTACTTGAGTATCAGATGACTCTTGAGATGAGGACTCTGTACTAGGAGGTTCTGGCAAACGAGTCTCAATTGGCTCATCTTCAGAAGAATGTGGTAGATAAGTTCCTGGCATCGCTGATGGAGATACCTCTGGAATCATATCTTCGAGAGATAGATTTGCTAGTCTGGATTTTACTTTAGAAATCTCATCTTTCTCATGTTTCATGTGCTGAAGCATTTCGTCTGTTTCGCTTTGAACATGATCGAAGGTCTCCTGAGAAATTTCGTTACTTTTGAGTTGAACTTTTGCATCAAACAAAAGTACTTTGACAGATTTTTCCTGTTTTTCAATTTCGACGACTCTATTATCTAATTCAGAGTTAATTTCAAATTCAGTACGTTGAAGTGTCATTAATTTAGTGTTGTACTTGTCATGAATTATTTCTGCATCAGATTTCATGCTATCGTTGTCAGAGACAATTTCCATCAATGCGTTAAGACGTCGGATTACAAGTTCTTTTTGTTTTAGTAAACGTTGTGAATCCAATCTCCACTTTGGAATGAAAATTACTACTTCAGATTGAACTACGAGTTGATCAAAGGCAATTTGTTTTAAGCCTTCAGAGCCGCAATTAATGCCGACTGTTTGAATAGAACCATCAACATCAGTTGAGGTACCTAAAATTTTGCCCATTGGTGCACCGTACATGTCTTTTACAGGTTTTCCAATAATCTCAACTTCACAGTTGCTCATGAAACAAAGTTGACAGATCCGTATAACCGACCAAGTGTTAACAAGGTTGACAATTTTAGTACAAAGAAATTAACTAAATTAAAAATTCACGACTAAACGTAATTTTATTATTGTAATTTAATGAAAAAATGATATGATTGACAAAGAAGAATTAGGACAGATTATGAAATTCGTATCAGAATATTGGGAAAAACTGAAAAATGATCCAGATAATGAAGCTCTAAAAATTTTACCATCGAAATTTTGGATGAAATCTCTTGGAGGACCTGTTGGAAATGATAAAGAGACGAAAGGAAGATGGGTCACTACTTTGATGTATCTGGAAGATGAAGAAATGGAAAAAGCATTCAGAGAAGTTTTAGCACGTTGGCAAGCTAAAGGTCAACAAAAAGCAACTGTTCTTCCAACAAAATCACCCGATCTAATTCAGATTAGTAGAAGATAAAGATAAAACCAATCATGAAAAATAATATTATTGTCCGAATTTTCTAAAGATGAAAGAAAAATTTTAGAGAAACATTTTTCAAATTCAGATAAGAATGTTTTTGCGGTAATTACACCACGGCAAGTTGATCGTGGAGCATTGATGTCACGATATAGTAGAACAGATAAAAGTATGAGAAAAATTTTCTTGGACGAATTTTTAAAAAATAAAAACCGTGGAGAAGAATTTTACGACAGAGTTTTACTAGAATACGGAGATGATTCAGTTGCAGAATTAGGTATTGCGCAAATTGCAATAGAAGGACTTACAAACATTGCAGTTAAAAAAATTGAAGATAGAAGAATTGGCTTTTCATATTTAGAAAAATCTTCACGTTACGTATCATGGGATAAAAAAATCAAAGGAAAATACAAATTTCTATATGAACCAACAATAATGAAAACTAAATTTGCTGATGAATACATAGATGCATGTAATTTAGATTTTGAAATTTATTCAAAAAATATAGAACCTATGTTAAAATTAATTCGTGAAAAAGATTCAATTAATAATTATAAATTCAAAGATACAGACGGTAAAGAAAAAAAATTCAGTGCAATAAATGATGATTTAATTATTAAATCATCAATGAGAATATACAATGCTGCAACAAAAGCAAAAGCACTTGATGCACTAAGAAGTTTACTTCCCGCATCAACGTTAACAAATGTAGGAATTACGGGAAATGGCAGAGCCTTTGAATATTTGTTATCAATATTATTTGCTTCAAAATTAAAAGAAGAAAATGATTTAGCAATACAAATTAAAAAAGAATTAGATACAACAATCAAATCTTTTGTTAGAAGATCTGATGACAAGTATGGAAAAGTTTTACAGAAATATTTGTTCAATGTGAAAAAATCAGGGCAAAATATGGCAAATAGCTCAATTTCAGGCACGCCAATTAGAGGAAAAGTGACAAAGCTTGTAGAATATGAAAATGAAAATAAAGCAATCAATAGTGTGATTTCTGCAATAATTTATGAGCAATCTTCAGGAATTTCATTTGAAAAGATTTTGCAACAAGTTAGAAAAATTTCAACTAGTAGAAAAAAGAAGATTATTTTAGAAATGGCAAATTTACGAAAAAATAGAAGACACAGACCATCACGTGCCTTCGAAATGACAGAATATACCTTTGATTTAGTCACAAATTTTGGTATGTTTAGAGATTTCCACAGACACAGAGCATTAACGTTAGAAAGACAGCTATTAACAACGCATCATGGATATGACACACCTCAAGAAGTAAATGATCTTGGAATGCAAAAGGAATTCAAAGAATGTATGAACAATACAGATACTGTTTTCAAAAAAATTTATAAAAAATTTCCTGAAGAAGCACAATACGTTGTTAATTTTGGATATAATTATCCATATATGATGAAAATGAATATGAGAGAAGCAGTACATATGATAGAATTACGAACAGTTCCACAAGGACATCAAGATTATAGAATTGTTGCACAAAAAATGTATCAAGCAATTAATAAAAAACATCCATTACTTAGCAAAATAATGAAATTTGTAGATATGAATAAATATGAATTAGAAAGATTTGAGTCAGAAAAAAGAACAGAGGAGAAAAGAAACAGACAATGACTGATAAAATTTTCAAAACAGAAGAAGAATGGAAAAAAGAATTGAATGATGAAGAGTATGAAGTTTGTAGAATGAAAGGTACAGAACGTGCATTTACTGGAATGTATTGGGATTGTAAAGATGATGGAGTTTACAAATGTAGAGGATGTGGAATTGAATTATTTTCATCAGATACAAAATTTGATTCAGGTACTGGATGGCCAAGTTTTTTCAAACCAGAAGATGATGAACGAATTGAATATGTAGAAGACAGAAGTTATGGAATGGTCAGAGTTGAAGTTAATTGTAAAAAATGTGGATCACATCTAGGACATGTATTTGATGATGGCCCCGCGCCATCGAAATTAAGATACTGTATCAACTCATTATCTCTCAAATTAGACAAGTCAAATTAAATAATCGACTTGATTTTACGATACTATGAGAATAATACTATGTGGATTTGGAGTTGTTGCACAAAGCTTTTCGGAGCTTTTAGAATCACGTACACATGACCTGTATTCCAAATTTGGACTAAAACCACGAATTGTAGGAGTTTTTGACAGTAAAGGATGTGCCTATGATGAGACAGGTTTAGATTTAAAGAAACTAAATAAAATCAAAAAACAGTCAGGTACGGTAAGAAATTATGATAAATCAATAAAACAAATTCCAGGAAAAGAAATCATTGAAAATTTTGACGCTGATGTTTTGATTGAAACTACTGCAAGCAACTACAAAGATGCAGAACCAGGAATGAGTCACATTATTTCTGCAATGAAAAAAAAGATGCATGTAATATCGGTTAACAAAGGACCATTAGCACTCGCATTTCCATCATTAATGGAATTAGCTAATTACAATCAAGTTATGTTACGATTTAGTGGTACAGTTGGGGGCGGAACTCCAATTTTGGATTATGCAAAAAATAGTTTACGAGGAGAAAAAATATTATCATTTCAAGGAATTCTTAATGGTACAACCAACTACATACTTACAAACATGGCAGAAGGAATGTCATTTGAAGATGCATTAAATGATGCAAAATCAAAAGGATATGTTGAAGCAGATGAAGCATTAGATCTTGATGGTTTAGATGCAGCAGCAAAGCTTGTGATTTTGGCAAATTGGATAATGGGTATGAAAGTTACTATGCCAGACATTATCAAAAAAGGCATACGTAAAGTAAATGCAAATGATATTAAAAATGCAGAAAAGAATGGTTCTGCTGTAAAATTAATTGCATCATGTAATGAAAAATTAACAGTATCTCCGATTGAAATCAAAATTAACGACCCATTATGTGTTAATGGAACATTAAATGCAATATCATTCACATCAGAGCATTCAGGTACTCAAACAATAATTGGCAGAGGTGCAGGAGGAATAGAAACTGCAAGTTCCATACTTAGAGACCTGATAGATATAAGAAAAGAGATTACAAAATCTTGAAAACAAATCTAATTTCAAAAACAGAGACAACACAATTACTAAAAATCGTCTCAGAGAAGTGGAAAATTACCCTACCTAAAGTAAAAAATCTAAAAGTATACGAAATTGACAGTGAAATTCAATTAATCACCGGAAATGAAATTAAGATTCTAAAAATTAAAGATGAACACCTACCTTTTCTCAGCGAGATTACAACATTAGAGAAATTTCCATATGTTCAAGTTGATATGGGCGCGGTGAGATTCATGTGTAAAGGAGCAAATCTCATGAGACCTGGAATTAAAAAATTTTCAGAATTTTCTAAAGATGATATTGTATGCATAGTTGAAGAATCACAGAATAAGTTTTTGGCGGTAGGAAAATCAATTGTAGATAGTTCAGAATTAGAAAATATGGATAAAGGAGAAGTATTGAAAAATTTGCACTATATTTCAGATAAAGCGTGGGAAATTTCTAAAACACTATAGATTACTTTACATCTTCAGTAAATTCGCTAATTCCATCTTTGTTAACTACCAAAACATCGATTCCATCACCACTGAATGAATCTCTCATTGTTGCAGAACGTACTGCTTTTACAGCTAAATCTACAGCATCTTTTTCATTCATGTTTTCTTTGAACTGTGGATCTAATACACCCAATGCCATTTCAGCACCAGTACCAACTGCAGCATATTCGTCAGGGAGTACGGAACCAAGAGGATCAAGTGTATAAATGACAGGTTTGTCAGTCATTCCTCCAACAATTACTTGAGTTAACAATGGGAAGTATCTTCGTTCATACATCATGTTGGACATCATTTTTGCAATTGTGTTTGGTGGAACATCACGTTTCAAATCCATTTTTCTAATTTTTGCTAATGCAGAAATTTGTAATGATAATAATTGCATATCAGCTACTAGACCAGCACAAGTTGCTCCAACTTTAGGAGTTATTGGAAAAGTTTTCTTTGTGGATTTACTAACCAAAAAATTTCCATATGCAATTCGTTTCTCACTAGCAAATACTACACCTTCATCAAACGTAATACCCACAGCAGTTGCACCTGGCATGTAACTCATAACTACACTCTGAAAATAGACAATAAAAGCATTAGTAAAAATTTGTGAATACTCCGAGTTAGGGAGTATCTAAAAAACGGTAGATCGTCAATTGCCGAGAACGCATCAGCGTGTTACCGCGGTCACGTTACTGACATATTTTTCGATCAGTTTAACGACGACGTCGTTTTGGAGCTTTACGTTTTGCTGCTTTGCGTTTTGGAGCTGCTTTTCGCTTTGCTGCCTTACGTTTTGGAGCTGCTTTTCGCTTTGCTGCCTTACGTTTTGGAGCTGCTTTTCGCTTTGCTGCCTTACGTTTTGGAGCTGCTTTTCGCT
>CALBOT010000128.1 GCA_937896695.1 uncultured Candidatus Nitrosopelagicus sp.
TTAGCTTATGATGTTTCTATGAGGGTATTATTGATCTAATTTTATTAATTATATGCTTGTAGAAAATGAATGGACGATTTCGAAAAAGAATATCCGGATTTTGATTGGAAAAATACACCAGCCTATAAGCATCCAGGAGGAAAAAATTGTCCTTGCCCAAAACACGAATATATTCGAGAACAGATTAATTTTGCAAAACAGGTGAATGATGCAGGATCTGATGCCGCACGTGTTACACTCAAGTTTTGCCCAGAACATTATCAAGTTTACATCAAAGAAGTAATTCCTGCAATGCCGCTAAAGTACAAAATTCTCACAAAAATTGCATTGAAAATTGGTGCAATACAGATCGAACACCTAACCCACATGCAATCAGATCTATGCTTTTACTGCAAATTTGGTTCAGGTGGACATGGTAAGAAAAGCGAACTTCCGCCAATGCCTTAGTTGATTGGAGTTAGTCTAATTTTTGGACGATGTGGAGTGTCATGATGACATTTCTTTCCACAAATTGGACACATCTTTCTATCAAGGAATATGCATTGACAGATGTGTGATTTCATGTAACTCTGTGCCGCAGTAGAATTTTCACCAGTGCCATTGCAAAAAGGACATTGGGAATCAATTAGTTCAATTGTTCCAACACCTTTGCATACACCACAAATATCTGAATTAGTCACAAACCAATTGAGTGGAGACAGAATTAAACTCTTGCTGAATGTAGTTTTTGAGTACCGAGTTAGGCTTATACCTTCTTTTTGAAAACAGGTAGCACATGCCAATTGAAGACATTCATGAATTAGTAGAGGTTTTAGAAAAGGCTGGAGAATTGAAGAAAATTTCAACAGAAGTGGATTCAGAACTTGAGTTGGCAGAAATTTTACGTCGTACAATGTATGATAATGGGCCAGCATTGTTTTTTGAAAATGTAAAAGGATATGACATGCCCGTTTTAGGAAATGCATTTGGTTCAATGAAAAGATTAGAGTTATCACTTGAGACTTCAGATTTTACAGAGATTGGGCAAAGAATTGCAGATATGACAAAAATGGAAATTCCAAAAGGAATGTTAAATAAAATTAAAAAATTACCCGAACTCTCAAAGATGAGTGAATCATTTCCAAGTTTAGAAAAAAGTGGTCCTGTAACTGAAGTCATAAAAGAAAATCCAACTTTTGACGACATACCAATTCTAAAATCATTTCATAAAGATGCAGGAAAATTCATAACATTTGGTTTAACAGCAACAAAGCATCCTGAAACAGGAATTAGAAATTTAGGAGTTTACAGAATACAAATTGTAGATAGTACTCATGCTTTGATGCATTGGCAAAAACACAAACGAGGTGCAGAACATCATGATATCACAAAGTCAACTAAAACAGAAGTGGCAATTGTAATTGGAGGAGAACCTGCAACTGTTTTTTCAGGCGTTGCACCAGTTCCAGAAGGATTAGACAAGTATCTCTTTGCAGGAATTACAAGGAAGAAAGGAATCAAAATGGTAAAATGTAAAACAATTGATGTAGAAGTTCCTGCAAATGCAGAAATTGTATTGGAAGGTTATGTAGATTCGTCAGACATTAGAGACGAAGGACCATTTGGAGATCATACAGGATATTATACACCAAAAGAACCATTCCCAACTTTTACACTAACTGGAATAATGCAAAGAAAAAATCCAATTTATCTTACAACTGTTGTTGGAAAACCAATCTTAGAAGATGCATACATAGGAAAAGTAATTGCAAGTTCATTTTTGCCAATGATAAGAATGTTCCATCCAGAAGTTGTTGATTTTGAAATGCCTGCGGCAGGATGGTTCCAAGGTTTGGCAATAATTTCTATAAAGAAAAGATATCCAGGACAAGCAAAAAAAGTCATGATGGGCCTGTGGGGAATGGGACAACTAGCATTAACAAAGATGTTTGTTGTAGTAGATGAAGACGTGAATGTGCATGACATGAATGATGTAATTTGGGCAATTACAACAAGAACAGATGCTGCAAGAGACATTACAATCATAGACAGAACACCAACAGACACACTAGATCCTGCATCACCATTAGTGAATCTAGGCTCAAAATTGGGAATCGATGCTACACAGAAAACAGCAGAAGAAGGATTTGAAAGAGAGATTCAAGAAAAAGTACAAGTCGATGATGAAACTAAAAAATTAGTTGATTCTAGATGGTCCGAATATGGAATCTAACGCATAGATACTGTTTCGTAAAAATTATCACGTTCTTCAGCAGAATAACCAATTTGTTTTATTGAATCAATTATTCTTTTATCAGTTAATTCAGTAGAACGAGCACCAGTACAAGAAACAACTTCTTCTCCAATCAAAGTACCGCCAAAATCATCAGAACCATACTGTAATGCCAATTGAGCCATACCTACACCATTTGTTAGCCAAGATGATTGTATATGATCAATTAATCCATCAAAAATTATTCTAGAAATTGCAATCATTTTTAGTAATTGAATTCCTCCTGCACCAGTTGTGACAGTTCCATTCTTTTGCATCAAGGTATTGTTTGGTTCAAAACTCCAAGGAATAAATGCCATAAATCCATTAAGATCTTTTTGCAGTTTAGCAATTTTGTCATAATGTTCCACAATGTCATTATTAGTTTCAACATGACCATACATCATTGTTGCAGAAGCAGGTAATCCGAGTTCAAACGATTCTTTCATAATTCGAATCCAATCATCGCTATCAATTTTTTTTGGACTGATAATTTCTTTAACTGAATCAGTTAGAATTTCTGCACCCGCACCAGGTACAGATTGTAAACCTGCATCTTTTAATCTTGATAAAATTTCTTTTGTAGATGATTTTTCAACAGTAGCAATCATATCAATTTCAGAAGTAGATAATCCATGTACGCCAACATTAGGGAATTTTGAACGAATCATCTTAAATGAATCTTCATAATATTCAATTCCAAGTTTTGGGTTATGACCACCTTGAATCAAGACTTGTCTAATTTTGAACATGTCCCAACCTGTTTTTACTCTGGCTTCAATTTCATCCAAAGTTAAGGTATAAGCTTCTTCATGATTTGGAGGTCTATAAAATGCACAGAACTTACAATCAGTGATACATACATTGGTATAATTCAAAATAATATTATTAACAAAAGATACTTTTTTTCCAAATTTCTTTCTGGTTATTTTTCCAGCAACAAGCCCCATCAGATAAACATCATCAGATTCCAATAATCTCAGATAATCATCTTTTTTTGGTCTAATGCCATTAAGTGAATTTTCTAAAATATCACCTATATCACTAGAGTGGATTTGTTGTGTTAATTGACTCAATCACAATCTATCGTTTGAGATTGATATTTAATTCTTAGATAAAAAATGACCCAAAAGTTACATTTTTGGCAATTTTTAAGTATGGTATGTCAAAGATATCACTAATGGCAACAGGTACAGAAATTCGACTTAGTAAGATTATGAGAAAAGGTAAGATGCTATGTATTCCAATGGATCATGGTATTTCAAATGGACCTATAGAAGGATTAGAAAAACCACACAACGTAATTTACAAGTGTGAAAATCATGGTTTAACAAGCATCATAATTAACAAAGGGATAATCAAAACATTACCAAGACCAACTAAGGTTGGAATTTTAGCCCATTTTTCATCGAGTACAGCATTATCTCTAGCACCAAATAGAAAAATGCTAACAGGATCTGTTAAAGAGGCAATAAGATTGGGAGCAGATGGAGTTTCATTACATATCAACATCGGGGGAAAAGAAGAACCAGAAATGGTTGAACAGTTAGGAAGAATTTCAGAGGAATGTCACGAATGGAATGTGCCATTACTTGCAATGATGTATCCTAGAGGAGAAAATGTCAAAGACCCACATGATCCAGATGTAGTAGCACATACTGCAAGAATTGGTGCCGAATGCGGTGCCGATATTGTAAAAACATTATACACAGGAGATATTGATTCATTCAAAAAAGTTACAGAAAGTATTCCAGTTCCAGTTGTGATTGCTGGAGGTCCAAAGGCTAAAACAGATTTGGATATTCTACAAATGACCGAAGATGCAATAACTGCAGGTGCAAAAGGAGTTACATATGGAAGAAATATTTTTGCACATAAGACACCAGAAAAAATGGTAGAAGCATTAGCAGGAATAATTTTCAAAAAAGAAACAGCAAAAGAAATGGCAAAGAAAATTGGCAACTGAAAAACTTTTGATTGTCCAACCAAAAGTTGGAAAAAATCAATTAAATAAATTTGTGAAAAATTTAGAAAATGAAGGTGTAAAACACATCTATGCAGATCCTAAAACAATCACAGATAAAAAAAATAAAATGAAGACCATCTTTACAACATCTAATGCAGATTATGTAGTTCTTGGTAAAGATGGAAAGAAAGTAAAGGGTAAAAAAAATGGAAAACAGTTCAAAATTTTATCAAACAAAGATATTGACGGAGTTTATGAAACTGCAAGAAAAGGTCTTGATTTTGTCATAATCGAAGTAAAAGATTGGAAAATAATTCCACTAGAAAATATCATAGCAAAATTACACAAGATACATACTAAGATATTCACAATAGCAAAAAACCAAAAAGAAGTTAGAAAGATGTTTTCAATTTTAGATGTCGGAGTAGATGGCGTAATCTTTCAAACAGGTTCCATAGGAGAAGTACAAGAAACTTTGGTTAATTTGGGAACAAAAAGTTTTGATTTGAAAACTGCAAAGATTACAGATATCCAGGAAGTCGGAGACGGAGAACGAGTTTGTGTAGATACAGCATCAATGTTGCATAAAGGAGAAGGAATGTTAATCGGAAGTAGAGCAAATTTCATGTTTTTGGTTCACAACGAATCAGTTGGTTCATCATTTACATCACCAAGACCGTTCAGAGTTAATGCAGGAGCAGTCCACTGTTATACATTATCACCAGATGGAAATACAAAATATCTATCAGAATTAGAAACAGGTAGTGAGGTACTTATTCTAAACTCCAAAGGAAAAGCACGAAGAGCAGCCATAGGAAGATGTAAAATTGAAAAACGACCAATGCTTTTGATAAAAGCCAAGGTTGGAAATGAGATAGGAGGAATAATAGCACAAGATGCAGAAACTATCAGATTTGTAAAGGCAAATGGACAGTTGGTATCAGTTACACATCTCAAAAAGGGTGATTCAGTTTTGGCATTTTCAAAAGAGGCAAGTGGAAGACATTTTGGAATGGAAGTTGCAGATGAATATATTCTTGAAAAATAATGAAGTATAAGACCTGCGTATCAATTGGTGAAAATAATCCAAAAAAGGTCAAAATAGTTCTAAAAAAAGCACTTGCAAAATCTGATTTTGTAGAAATACGATTTGATTATCTGAAAAAATCTGATATTCCAATTGTTTTGGAAAATTCTAAAAAAAGCCTATCAAGATGTGTGTGTACATTACGTCCAAAATCAGAAGGAGGATTATTTACAGGAAATGAAGATGAAAGAAAATCAATTTTACGACTAATTGCAGAATATAACCCATATTTACTAGATGTGGAGTTCAATACAATTCAGAAAGACAAGAAACTAGCATCATACCTTAAAAAATCAAAATCTAAATTATTAATTTCATGGCATGATTTTAAAAAAACTCCTAATGAATCACAATTAAGATCTAGATTTAACAAAATGAAAAAATTTTCTAATGTTGTGAAAATTGTAACGGTGGCAAAGAACGTATCAGATGCATCAAGATTACTTTCACTCTATTCAATTAAATCAAAGAGCAAAACAATTGCATTTTGTATGGGTGATCAAGGTAAATTTTCAAGAATATTATGTTTACATCTTGGTAGTCCATTTACATACGTATCATTAGGAAAAGCAATTGCTCCTGGACAGTTTAGTGTTGACGAAATAAAATCATTAGAGAACTAACCTTTGTCATAATTTGAAATTCCCCAAAATTGATGAATCTTTTCAGTAGTTTGATCATCTAGTGAAACGCGAATATTAACAGTGTATAGATTATTTATCATCCATAGCGTACCATCTTGAGTAGTTTCACGCGCCAATATTTGATATCTGAAAAATCCATCTTTAGTAGTTCCAGAAAAAGTATGAATTAATCCTTCTTCATTGTGTAATTCTATTTCCACATTAGCACCATCTATCTTATAATCAGCACCTCGGTTGAATGTTGGAGACGCCTGAGGATACATTTCAGCATCAAACACTAAAAGATCTAGAACGAATCTTTTTTCAGGTGTTACTGTATCATATCCTTGAAGCAACACCATCAATGGCACACCAGTTTCAGTTGAAGTTTCAGGAATTTCGTCCATAGTTTTTTCTTTTGTTAATTCTGGACTAGATGCATCAACTTCAATTATACCAACTTCAATCAAATATTTCATTGCATTGATGAATTCTGGATCAGAAATTTTATTTTCTGCCCACCATCCAGCGTTATTTCTAACCCAATCTGGAATAATTTTATCAGGTACAGGAGGACCAGGCTCAGCATGAGGAATGTAGATAATTCCTTCAGTTATAAGAAACTCAAGTCCATTTGTAAATTCAGTTTGAGAGATTTGTCTTTCAGACCACCATGAAGCATTATTTTTCACCCATTCTGGAATACCCTCAGAAAATGAGAATGGAATGAAGGAGATTCCAATTAATATAATAATTAAAAATGGGATTTTGTGCATAACAATTATTCATTTTGGTAGAATTAATTTTTACTATGAAATTTTTTTTTACTAATGAATTGGTTATATCGAATCTTTGACGTTTGTGATATGAGAATTTAGCTCATGTTAGTGTCTAAATTAGGTTTTTTTGTTAAATTGAATTAGTATTGACTGTGAGACAATGTTTCAAAATCAAATACGGATTTAATATGAAATTGAGAAATTTTCTTAGAGACAGTCGGGAATGAACGATACAAACAAAAAATATTCCCGACTGTCTCCATTAAAGATCCGCTTATAGAATTCATCTACAGAAATTATGTCCAAAAGTATATCATCAAATAAAGACATACTACTCTCAAATGTTTATGAATTTAAGAAGAATAAAAGAGGTAAGAGTCATATCAATCTAAATTGAATTGAATGTATGTTGAAGACATACGCCGTTATTGGAGATCCGATTGAGCATTCATTATCACCGACAATCCATAATGCAGCATACAGGGAATTGGGAATGGAATGTACATACATCGCATACAGAGTAGCCCAAGGTGATTTAGCTTCAGGTATAGAATCTTTAAAAAAAATTAAAATTTCAGGATTTAATGTAACAATTCCTCATAAAGTAGAGATGATGAGTTATCTAGACAATGTAGATGAGAATTGTAAAAAAATTGGAGCAGTGAATACAGTGCTTAATGATGATGGCATATTAAGAGGATTCAATACCGACATGGACGGGTTTTTAGAACCAATTAAAAGAAAAGAAATTGAAATAAAAAATTCCAAAATTCTTCTACTTGGTGCAGGAGGAGCATCAAGAGCAATCATTGCGGGATTTCAAAAAGAAAATGCAAGAGAAATTACAATCGTAAACAGAACAAAGAGTAATGGCGATAAATTAGCAGAAATTTCAAAAGAATTGGGATTAAATGCATCTTCAAAAACAATTGAAGACATGGATTCACTTGATTCGGACTTTGATTTTATAGTAAATGCATCATCACTAGGATTAAAAAATGAAAATAACATAGTACCAGAAAAATTATTTGATGAAAAAACAACAGTTTACGACATAGTTTACAAACCAGTAAAAACAGATTTCATAAATAAAGCAAAGATGAAGAATTGTAAAATAATTTTTGGTTATGAGATGTTACTTGGACAAGCAATACGTTCATTTGAAATTTGGCTAGATAGAAAAGCTCCATATGATGTGATGAAAAGATCCATACTAGGAGGTTTCTGATGACACAAGTAGTAGCCAAGGTATATGGCGCAGTTTCTATAGTAAATGCGATTGCTACAGGAAAGGGCTCAACACTAGGAATTGATACTTTTGTTGAAACAACATTAACAAAAAAAGATGGAAAAGGCATTCATATCACATCAGAAAACAAAACAATCAGTTCACGATTAATAAATAAATTAATTGAAAATATGATTCCAAAGAAAATTTTAGATAATACCAAACTAGAACTAGACTTTAAATCAAACATACCAACAGGATACGGATTAAAGAGTTCTAGTGCAATTTCATCAGCAGTTATTTTATCATGTGCAAAAGCCTTTGGAAAAACTATGAGTGATGAAGAAATTTTGAAATTAGGTGCAAAAACATCAATTCAGACAAAAGTTAGCATTACCGGGGCATATGATGATGCATGCGCATGTCATTTTGGAGGTTTCAATGTAACTGACAATTCAAAGATGAAATTGTTGAACAGAGAATTAGCTCCAAAAGAACTACAAGCAATAATATTTTTACCAAAATCAAGAAAAAGAGGAAATTTAAAAAAATTAAAGAACTTCAAAAATGCTTTCGAGCAATCGTGGAGACTAGCAAAAAACTCTGACTATTGGAATGCAGCAATATTGAATGGAATTGCTACAACATCAATTTTAAATTCAGAACCAAACTTAATCATGAAATTAATGGAGAGAGGTGCACGGTGTGCAACAATTTCAGGAAATGGACCTTCAGTAATGGCAATTGTAGATAAAAAGAATAAATCAAGAGTTGAAAAAGAATTTTCAGAATTAGACGGAAATATAATGATAGCAAATATCAATAACAAAAAGGCGTATGTTCATGAACTGTAATATTCAAAAATCTAAACTAAATGGAAGAATAGTATGTCCATCCAATAAGAGCTATACACATAGAGCAATATTTCTTGCAGCATTATCAGATGGGAAAAGCATAGTAAAAAAAATTCTGCGTTCAAATGATATTCTGGCCACAATTAATGCGTGTAAAGGATTCGGTGTAGAAGTAGAAGAAGTTGAAGATAAAGTAACAATCAACAATACAATTGATTCAACCGTTGAGAATTCAATGATAAATGCCGAAAATTCAGGAACAACTATCAGAATTGCCATTGCCATTGCAGCATTATCAGGCGGAAATACAATACTAACAGGAGATGAGAGTTTAAAGAAAAGGCCAATGCAGCCTATATTAGATTCGCTAGAAACAATGGGTGTAAAAACAGAATCAGATAATGGTAAACCACCAATACACATCAATGGAAAAATTAACGGTAATGAAATTAGCATTAAAGGAGATATTTCAAGTCAGTTCATTTCTGCATTAATGATAATTGGACCAAGATTACCCGAAGGTCTAACAATAAATGTCGAAGGGGAATTGGTATCAAAACCATACGTCGATTTAACAATAGCAATCATGAAAAAATTTGGCGTAGAAGTAAAAATTGAAGAAGAATACAAAAGATATTCCATCATACATCAGATTTACAAACCAACGACATTCTCAATTCCATCTGATTTTTCTAATTTAGCATTGCTTTTAGCAGCAAATGTTTTGTTAGGAGACGGACTCACAATCGAGATAAATTTAGGCGACATGCCACAAGGTGACGAAGCAATTGTAGATATTTTAGAGAAATTAGGAGTGAATGTAACACTAGAAGAAGATATCATTACAACAGAATCACCACCGTTACTAAAAGGTGGAAAATTTGATTTATCAGATACGCCAGATCTCTTACCAGCAGTGGCAATTCTAGCATTAAAATCAGAAAAACCAATCGAATTGTTTAATGTCAAACATGCAAGATACAAAGAAACAGATAGAATTGCAATACTATCAAGAGAACTTAAAAAAATAGGATTAGAGATAGATGAAAAGGAAGATGGATTAATTTTGAAGAAACCAGAAGAAGTACATTCTGCAGAACTTAATTCAGAAAGTGATCACAGATTATTCATGGCACTTTCCATAGTAGGGATGTTTGTTGGAGATTGTACAGTTTCAGACCCAGAGTCGGTAAAAGTTTCATATCCAGAATTTATTTCAGATATGAAAAATGTCGGTGCTGATTTTAAATAAAATTATGTTCCAATTTTGATATCAGACGTACAGATAGATCTAATTGTCTCAATAGCAGATAAAATTGCAAGTCGACTTGTGCGAGGGTTATTGGAATCAGGCACATTTTCAATTTTAGTTGTAATTTGACCAAATTTTCCACGAGCTGCAATCTCATGAGTATTTTTTGTGGTGGTCGGATCAGCTATTATTTTCACAATGGTTTCATGACTTCCTAATCCAGAAATGCTAAGTAATGCAGAAACATTGATGTTTTTTGGAAATAATCTCACAGCTTCACTTGCAGTTCCTTCAAAAATTGTTGATGGTTCATTAATTTCATCAAGATTTATTTTAAAATCATCAAAAAATTTTGCACCCTTTAATGAATTAGGATGTTTTGTGGTGGTCAAAACAACAGAATCAAGTTCATTTTTTACAGATTTTATTGCATCAATTCCAGATATTGCACCAGATGGAAGATAAACTGTTTTCTTCAATTCTTTACATGCATCAGAAATTATTTCAAATACAGATTCATCTAGAAGAGCACCACTACTCATTATTACAAGATCTTTTCTATTTTGGAGAATACTTAATGCATTATCACTAACGGCGTCTTGTGATGCAGCTTCAACTACCAAATCAATAGGATTCGAAGACAAGAGATGAACATTTTCTACAATTTCAGGCTTGTTCTTTAATTTACTAGCAAGGGATGTAGATTTCTCTTTATCTTCATCAAAGATATGAGTTAATTTTGCAGGAATTATACCAGTATCAATTGCAATTGCAATTTGCGTTCCAATAGAACCACATCCAAGCAAGCCAATTCGTTTCATGATATTCTTTAATGAAATTTTGTAAATAAACTCTAAGTTTATGCGTATAACGATTATAAGCATCATAGACGATCTTTGATTGTTGAACAGTAATTCAATTGGTAGAAGACTAGTTTTGACTAGTTTTGGTGAGAGTCACGGTAAATGTATTGGAGCAGTTTTAGATGGCTGTCCAGCAGGGTTAGAATTAGAAGAAAAAGATATTCAAAAAATGCTAGACTTGAGAAAACCGGGACAATCTCTTGTATCTACACAAAGAAAAGAAGGTGACATAGTAGAAATTCTAACAGGTACATTCAGAGGATATACAACAGGAGCACCAATTACAATGGTAATTTGGAATAAAGATCAAAAATCAATTGCGTATGAAAAATTAAGAACTGAAATGCGTCCAGGACATTCAGATTATCCAGCATATATGAAATACAACAAATTTAATGATCATAGAGGAGGAGGAAGATTTTCAGGTAGATTGACTGCCACACATGTTATGGGCGGAGCCATTGCTAGAAAATTACTAAAAGATACAATCGGAGTTGAGACAAATTCTTACACGACACAAATTGGAAAAATAAAAATGGAAAAAGCAGCAACAAAAAAAGAATTCAAATCCATTTATACAAATGATGTAAGGTGTCCTGAAAAAAATACAGCGCAAAAAATGAAGAGTGTCATACTAGATGCCAGGAAAAAAGGAGACTCTTTGGGAGGAATTATAGAATCAATTACCACTAATTTACCTGTAGGCTTAGGTGAACCAATTTTTGGTTCATTAGAATCAGACATTAGTAAAGCAATTTTCTCGATTCCAGCAGTGAAAGGAATTGAATTTGGTTCAGGTTTTGCAGGTTCTGAAAAATTTGGATCAGAAAATAATGATGCATACATTATGAAAGGAGGAAAGGTTTCAACAAAGACCAACAATTCAGGAGGAATTTTAGGAGGAATTTCTAATGGAATGCCAATTACAATTAGAGTTGCATTCAAACCCGCATCATCAATTTCTCAGATTCAACAGAGTATAGACATAAAAAAGAAAAAATCAATAAAACTACAGGTAGGAGGAAGACATGATCCATGTGTAGTTCCACGTGCACCTCCAGTAGTTGATTCATTGGTTGCATTAACAATAGCTGATCATGCATTACTTAGTGGTTCTATAAAACCAACATTGTGAAAATGACCGAAATAGACGAGTTAAGAAAGAAAATAGAAATAATTACAATTGAAATGTTATCTCTACTAAAAACAAGAACAGAAATTGCACAAGAAATTGGAAAAATAAAAAATCAACAAGGAATGAGTGTTTCTAATGAATCAAGAGAAGACGAACTCAGAGAACTAGTGAAAAAAAAATGTCAAGAAATTGATTTTGATTCAAATACTGCATTAAAATTCTTGAATTTTTTACTAAACGAATCGATAAAAGTTCAATCTTCAACATCAAATACACATTTAGCAATTTTTCTTAAAGCAAAAGAACTGGAACAGCAAGGAAAGAAGATTATTCATTTAGAAGTAGGTGAACCTGATTTTCAGCCTCCATCAAATGTGAAAAAATCATTATCAGAGGTGTATGATAAAGGATTTGGAAAGTATGGTCCAGCTAAAGGATTACCAGAATTTAGGACAAAATTGGCAGAATTTGCAAATAACAATTTTGATTCCAAAATAAATTTTGAAAATGTGATGGTTACTCCAGGTGCAAGATTTGGTGTTTTTCTCGCAATCTCTACATTATTAGATCCTAGTGACGAGATAATAGTGATTGAACCTGCATGGCCAGCATATAGACAATGTGCAATCAACTCAGGCATCAAAGTGAGAAGTATTAAAACAAAATTAGAGAACAAGTGGGAACCAGATCTTAATGAAATTTCTTCATGTATTAACGAAAATACAAAGATGATTGTTCTTAATTATCCAAACAATCCTACTGGAAAAATTTTGCCTAAAACACTACAAAATCAAATTGTCAACATTGCAAAAGAAAATGATTTGTATATTCTAAGTGACGAGATCTACAGTAATTATTCAAATGGAGAATGGAATAGTATTTTATCGTACAATTATGAAAAATCGATCGTCACACAGTCATTTTCAAAATCACATTCCATGACAGGTTATAGAATTGGTTATTTGATATCTAGTAAAGATATAATCGAAAGATTGACAAAATTGCAAGCACTTTGTTTAACAAATGTTTCAGAACCAATTCAATATACAGCAATGAAATCATTAAATGAAAATGTTGCAGAAAATGCAAAAATTATGAATGAGAGACTGAAAAAATTAGAAGAAATTTGTAAAGAAATGGAATTAGAATTTGTAAAGCCTGATGGTGCAATGTACATTTTTGCACGCACAAAGACCCCCATCAACACATCAGAATTATCAGAAAAATTGCTAAATCAAGGAGTGGCCATAGCGCCAGGTATAGGATTTGGGGATTATAATGAGTTTTTTAGAATATCTGCATGTTTGGATATAAAAACACTAATTGAAGGCATGGATATAATAAAAACTAGGTTATAGATTCAGAATGGCAAAAACAATTGCAATAATTGGTGCAGGAGGCGCAATGGGAAAATGGTTTTCCGAATATTTTTCAAAAAAGGGATTCGAGGTTACCGGCTTTGACAATACAAATCCAGTTGCAAAAAATATTAAAAAAGCAGAATCACTAATTAG
The DNA here is from genome assembly GCA_937896695.1 of uncultured Candidatus Nitrosopelagicus sp. Taxonomy (GTDB): domain Archaea; phylum Thermoproteota; class Nitrososphaeria; order Nitrososphaerales; family Nitrosopumilaceae; genus Nitrosopelagicus. The sequence continues at coordinate 13,553 of CALBOT010000128.1, forward strand.
TGCAATTTTGAATGTCGATTATGTTTTATTATCAACACCAACTAAAAAAACACCAGAAATAATCAGATTAATTGCAAAGGAGATGAAAAGGGAATCATATTTGATAGACATTACTTCACAAAAATCAAAAACAGCAACTGCATTAGGAAAAATTCCTGCAAAAGTTTCACCAATCTGTATGCATCCAATGTTTGGACCAGGTGCAAAAAATCTAAAAAATCATAATATTGTATTAGTTCCAATTAAAGATGGTAAAAAAGAACTTAATGTTGCAAAAACTCTTTTCCCAGATGGCAATTTCGTTACAATTGATTCAACTGAACACGATAAAAAAATTGCAATGATTCTAGGATTAACTCATTTAATCAACATAGCATTTGCAAATATTTTAGCAAAAGATGACAAAATATCACTTACAGAAAAAATGGCAGGAACTACATTCAAAGCTCAAAAAATATTAGCAGAAAGTATCATGACAGAATCACCAGAGTTGATTGAAACCATAATATCAAATCCAGAAATTCGAAAAGTTGCAGAGGAATTTTGGAAAGATGTTGGAAGATTATTAGCATCGGCTCAAGAAGGAAAAGGCGAAGAGATTATAGATTATATCAATACAAACAAAGAAAAAATCTCTCAAAATGTTGACCTAGAAAAATCTTATAAAAAATTAACAAAGATGGTCAATACAATTGATAAATAATGCATAAAACAAAAATCGTTACTACATTTTTAACAAACTCAGGAAAAATTTTACTCTTAAAACGAAGTGAAAAAGTAAAATCAATGAAAAATCTTTGGGCAGGAATTAGTGGAATTATAGAAAATGATGAAAAACCACTTAATCGTGCAATAATTGAAATTTTTGAAGAAGTTGGAATTAAAAAATCAGAGGTAGAATTACTTAAAGAAGGAGAGGTTATCATGATTGAATCTCCTCAGTACGTAAATCATCAGTGGGAAGTTTACCCATTTCTATTTTCTTGTAATCATAAAGAGATTAAGTTGAATTGGGAAAATTCAGATGCAAAATGGATTTATGTTGATGAAATAAAAAATTTTACAACAGTACCAAGTCTTGAAAAAGTCTTAACTAGATTGTTTTAATTTTTCAGGTTCTTTTTCGTATTTTCTTTGTTGTGGTAGCATTAGATAAACACATGCACCACCACACATTGTACAAGGTACATTGTTACCAGGATGTTGACCTGTTCTTCCATGAATTTTAGCTGCTAATTCAGGATCAATTGATAATGCTAATTGTTTTTCCCAATCCAAAGTTCTTCTAGCTTCAGTCATTTTCATATCCCATTTGATTGCTTTTTCTCTAATTTTTACTAAATCGCCCGCATGTGCAGCTATACGATATGCAATTAGACCTGCTTTGACTTCTTCAGCATTAGGTAATGCAAGATGCTCAGATGGAGTTAGATAGCACAAAAGGTCAACACCCTCACTGGCAGATACTGCAGCACCAATTGCACTTGCAATATGATCATGACCAGATGCAATATCAGTCACCAGAGGTCCCAAAACATAGTAAGGGACATCACCAATCAGGGATTTTGCCAGTCTTACATTTGCTGCAACTTCATTTAGTGGCACATGCCCAGGACCTTCAATCATAACTTGAACATCTTTTTCATTTGCGCGTTTAGCCAATCTTGAGATATTAATCATCTCTTGAACTTGTAATTCATCATGTGAATCTAAAATTGAACCAGGTCTTAATGCATCACCTAAACTAAATGTCACATCATATTTTTGAGCCAATTCCATCATATAGTCATAATGTGTAATGTATGGATTTTCTTTATCATACTTTAACATCCATGCTGCAGTAATTGTTCCACCTTTACTTACAACACCTGCATGACGTTCAACTTTTAGTATTCGTTTTGCAATTTCTTTTGTTATTCCAGAATGGATTGTTGTATAATCAACACCATCTTTGATGTTATTTTCAAATGCTTTAAGAAAATCATCTTCTGTTATATCTAACGGATTCTTATGTTTCTCCACTCCAAAATTGTATGCCTCATAAATTGGCACAGTTCCAAAAGTAATTGGCGCAACTTCCAAAAGCTTTCTTCTAACAATTCCAACATCACCACCATCACTCAAATCCATAATTGTATCTGCATGATATTTTACTGCAACTTTTGCTTTCTCAATTTCTTCATCAATATTGACATTCAAAGTTGAAGTACCAATATTCACATTGACTTTGGTTTTTGTACCCTTACCAATAGCAACATTATGGATGTTTTCTTTACGTACATTGTTACTTGGTATAATTATTGAACCACTTGCAACCTTGGGAATTAACCAATCAAGTGTAACATCTTCATCTTTTGCTACCTGTCTCATTTCATCAGTAGCCATACCTCTACGTGCAGAAGTCATTTGTGTTGCCATATCATAAATTGTCAAATGGTGGATTTAAACAATCGTATATCTTACGATCATCATGAATGTTCTCTCGATTGGAGGTTCAGACCCATCATCAGGAGCAGGAATTCAAAGCGATATTAAGACATTTGAGAATCACAATGTTTATGGATTTACAGTAATTACTGCAATTACCAGTCAAAATACAAAGAAAATTTCTAAAATTGCACCAATAACTGCTAAAAATATCAGAGCACAGTTAGAATCAATTTTATCAGATTTTCAAATTGATGCAATTAAAATTGGAATGGTGTATGATGCGCCAATTATAAAAATTATTAACACGATGATTAAAAATCAAAAATGCCCAATTGTCGTTGACCCAATAATTGAATCGACTACAAAGAAAATTTTGCTTAAAAAATCAGCAATCAATAGTTACAAAAAAAATATCATACCATTAGCGACAATCATCACACCTAACAAAAAAGAGGCAAAAATGCTTTCAGGTTGTAGTAGGGCTGAAGATGCAGGAAAAGAATTACAAAGACTAGGTGCAAAAAATGTCATAATAACAGGTTTTAGAGAATCTGAAAAAGAAATTGAAGATTTTGTTATGGAATCCGATAACAATTACATTTTGAAGGGTAAAAAAATCAAGGTAATCAATCACGGCAGTGGATGTAATTATTCAGCGTCAATTACAGCATCACTAGCAAGAAAAAAATCAATTTATGAAGCAACAGTTACTGCTAAAGAATATGTCTACCAATCAATAAAAAAATCCAAAAATTTAGGAAAAGGTATTAAGATAACTCATAAAGAAATTTCGAAATTTCAGAAAGAACTTTCACATTCAATATTGGATTTTCAAAATATCAATAACGTGTCAAAGTTAATTCCTGAATGCCAAACAAATTTTGTATTTTCAGAAAATAAACCTAAAACTATCAAAAATGTCTTAGGTATTTCAGGTAGGCTTGTAAGATCTGGGAATAATGTTATCCAAGCAGGAGAATTAGTGTTTGGGGGTTCACAACATGTTGCTACAGCAGTAATTGAAGTATCAAAAAAATTTTCTAATATACGTTCAGCCATCAACATAAAATATGAACCAAGAATAATTAACAAAGCAAAAAAACACAGAATGTTGGTGTTAAGTTATGATAGAAAAAATGAATCTAAAAAATCAAAGTCAAAAGAAAATTCTTCAATATCATGGGGAATTTCCAGTTGTTTAAAATCAAATATTCCAGATATAATTTATCATAAAGGGGATTTTGGTAAGGAACCAATGATCATAGTATTTGGTGAAACTCCTGCAGAAGTTGTAAGAAAGATCAAACTAATTCAATGAACAGTAAACATTGTGTAATTGGACATAAATAGAACTCAAAAGTGCATACAAACTCATGAAGGCAGTAATTTTAGCAGGAGGACTAGGAACTAGACTACGACCATACACAAAATCACTTCCTAAACCAATGCTTCCACTAGGTAAAAAACCAATTTTAGAATACGAAATAGAATGGATTAAGAAAAATGGAATTAAAGAAATTGTAATTTGTGTAAGTTACCTACGAAAAAAAATTGAAGATTATTTTGAGGATGGAAGTAAATTTGGAGTAAGAATTGAATATGCTGTTTCAAACGAACCTCTTGCAACAGCAGGTCAGTTAAAAACTGCCGAGGAATTTATTGATGACACATTTGTTTGCTTATACGGAGATTCAATCTATAATTTTAGTTTGAAAAATATGATATCATATCACAAAAAATCCAAATCGGATATTACGATGAGTCTTTATGATTATAGATTTAATCTAAAATATGGAGTAATTAATACAAAAAATAATGACAGAGTAATTTCATGGGATGAAAAACCAGAATATTCAGCAAAAATTAACATTGGTTGTTATGTTATGCAACCAGAAGTATTCAAATTAATTCCAAAAAATAAACAATATGGAATGGATGATGTCATTAGAAAAACACTTGCAAAGAAAAAGAGAGTAGGAAGCGTAATTTCTAAAAAAGGATTTATCGACATAGGCGATAAAGAAACCTATGAGAAGACCAATGAAGAATATAGTAAAAAATCACGGTGATGAAAATGTCAGATATTGTAATTAGGGAAATAGTTGAATCTGATATTGAAAATGGTTTTTTAGAAAGCTTAGACAGTTTAAAACCTGCAAGTAACCTTGATAGAAGAAGTGCTCTAGCGATTTTGAAAAAGATTATCGATAATCCCGATCATATAATACATGTGGCAGAAATTGATGGAAAAATTGTTGGTTCGACAACGCTACTTATTGAACAAAAATTCATTCATGAGGGAGGCAAAGTTGGTCATATCGAAGATGTTGTTGTCTCAAAAGAATTTGAAGGGAGAGGAATAGGGATAAAACTTGTTGCGTCATTATTAGAAGTTGCAAAGGCAAAAAATTGTTACAAAACAATTTTGGATTGCAATAATGAATTAATTCCATTTTACGAAAGAATTGGTTTTAAACAGGAATCAAATCAAATGCGCTATAATCACTGATTATCTTCTTTTTTAAAATTAAATAATTTTGATGCTGCGTTAATTACATCAGAATTTCCATGTTCAGTTTCTCGTCTAAGATTATTCATAGGGGTAGACATAATATTTTCTGCCACAGATTTTGATAATTCTTCAATGATTTTTTTCTGTGTATCAGTCAATTCACCTAACATACTTAATGCTTTTTCAAGTTCCTTAATTCTAATAGCATCAGTGCTTTTGAAGACATCCTTTACAATTGGTTCAGCTTCTAGTCTTTTCATGCTTGCTTCTAATACGGGTAATTCTTCTTTAATTATTTCTTCTGCAGAATTTTTCTGGCCAATTCTACTTCTCATGTTTTTATCAACCATTTCAGCAATTTGATCAATATTCATCAATTTTATTCCTCTAAGTTCAGCAACTTTTTCATCAACGGTTCTAGGATTTGATAGATCAAGTATCATCATGCCAGAATTTTTGGTTTCTAAAGCTTTTTGAATTCTCTCAAAAGTTACCAAGAAGTAAGGTGCAGTGGTTGCCACAAATACAATATCATAGTTTTCAAAACCAGTAAGAATAGAATTAAAGTCAACAGGTTCTCCACCTACAGTTTTAGAAAATGAAGTTGAACGTTCAACAGTTCTGCTGGATATAAAAAATGGATATCCACGTTTTGTTAAGGATTTTGCAACAAGATTTGCAGCTTCACCAGTTCCAATTAGAAGAATTTTTTTAGATTTCATCTCATCAACGTTTTCTTCTGCAAGTTTAACTGCCATTGAACCGACAGAAATACTTCCCTTGCTTATACCGGTAGAAGTTCTTACTCTAGTACCAACTCTTATCGCTTTGTCAAATAATGTGTTAAGAGACTCACCAGAAACTTTTAATTTTTTAGCAGCTTGAATTGAATCTTTGATTTGTGTCATTATTTGTTCTTCTCCTATGACCATAGAATCAAGACCAGAAGTTAACTTCAACAAATGTTCAAATACTTCAGAATTTTGTGACCATTCTAAATTATCATTGAAGCTATTTTCTTCCAAACCAGATAACGATGCCCAAGTTTTTTTAATTTCGTCTTTATCAAAATTATTACCAGAACCAAATATTTCGACACGATTACATGTTTGTAATATTACGCATTCAGATAAACCGGTGTGGTTTTTAAAAGATCTATATGCATTTTCAGAGTCTCCCAAAGAAAATCTTTCGAGTACATGGATCGGTGATTTTTTGAAAGTAACTCTTGCATTTATGATATTTTTTGTCATTTCCAATCTTTCACCATTTTCTTAATTGTCGTCTGTATTGCCTTGTATTTTCCATCTTTTAATAACTCTTTAACGCGTTTATCATTCATCAGAGCATAAAGAAATTTTTTTCTTTCAATTTGAGTCAAAATATGTTTTTTTGATTCAATTCGTGCAAATTTTTGAATTTTAATTAATTCGATATCTTGGTCAGAAATATTTTTTTGAAGACATGTTTCTGTTTTTGATTTTATTTTTTTAGCCATGATGGGGCTACTTCCACTAGTTGAGATTGCTACTGTAATTGTTTTTTTAATATCGATTAAAGACATGTATGAAATATCACTTGAATCTGGAGAATCAGATGCATATGCAAGAATTTTCATTTTTTTAGCAGCTCGAACTATCTTTTGATTCAAAATAGAATCAGTTGTAGATGCAATTATCAGAAATGGTTTGTATTGTTTTAAGAAAGTGGTAGAAGTGATTTTAATTTTTTTTAGTATGATTTTATTTTTTTGAGAAAGTTTTGTTACTTCAGAAATTGGTTTTTCTCCAATTACAATAATTTCACAACCCTCACCAAGTAGTAATTTTATTCGTTTCAAGGCTTCATTTCCAGCACCAATAATAATCACACTTTTCTCATTTAGATGAAGGTCAATTATCACGATCTGCTACTAGCAAAATGTAATTTATAGATTCAAGAATACACGTTACATTTTTTAATTGATTTAATTGATTTTGGGTATATGTCAAATATGGAAGAGATTGATAACGAGATATTAAATGAAATTCAATGGACGTTCCCATTAGTTCCAAGACCATTTGACGAAATTGCAAAAAAATTCAACATTTCTTCAGATGAAGTAAAAAATAGATTAAAAAAAATGAAAGAGAAAGGCGTCTTAAGACAGCTTAGTGCAATATTTGATACAAGAAAATTAGGTTATACAAGTTCACTTGTTGCCATGGAGATTGAAAATGATAAATTAGAAAAAGTTGCAACTGTAATTAATAAACATCCAGGTGTAAGCCACAATTATGAAAGAAAACATCAATTCAATCTTTGGTTTACACTAGCAGTTCCACCAGGTTCAGACTTGAAATCTGAATTAGATAAATTTTCAAAACTTGACGGTATTAAAAAAGTTAGAATGTTACCTACATTACAATTATTCAAAATCGGAGTTAAATTAGATATGGTAGAAACAAAAAAACACGATGTAAAACCTTCAGAAGTAAAAAAAGAAATTAAAAAAGTTGATTTTGTTGCAAATGAAGAAGATAAAGAATTCATTAGGCAATTACAAAAAGATTTTGAAATAGTAGACAGACCATTTCTAAACGCTGCAAATGAATTAGGAATTACTGAAGAAGAAGTTTTTGAGAAATTAAAACACTACGAGAAGATTGGAGTCATGCGAAGATTTGCCGCAATTCTTCGACATAGAGAAGCTGGATTTACAGCAAATGGAATGATTGTATGGAAAGTTCCAGAAGATAGAATTAATCAAGTTGGAGAAAAATTAGGTGCATTTCCACAAGTTAGTCATTGTTATGAAAGACCCGTATATCCCGACTGGCCATACAATGTATTTTCAATGATACATTGTAAATCAATTAATGAAGCTAACGAAGTAGCAAGTAACATTCAAGATCAGATTAATGTTGAAGAATACAAAATTTTGTTTAGTTCAAGAGAATTTAAAAAGACAAGAGTAGAGTACTTTGTCGAGCATGAATTCAATATTGAAGAATCAATTCCGGCTTAGGAATATATTCAATTAGACCATAGAATAAACATGATAGATTTTCCTGAAACAAGATTACGTAGATTAAGAACTAATCAAAAAATGAGAGAGTTAGTTCAAGAAATATCAATTTCTCCAAAAGATCTGATATGTCCAGTTTTTGTTGAGGAAGGAATAGAAGTAAAAAAACAGATTGATTCCATGCCAGCAATGGAAAGACTTCCACTATCAGAAGTGGTAAATGAAGTCAATACTATTTCAAAACTAGGAATTCCTGCAATCATGTTATTTGGAATTCCAAGTGAAAAAGATGATGAAGGTACATCAGCATTTGTAGAACACGGAATAGTTCAAAAAGCAATAAAAGAGGTTCGTAAAAATTTTGGAGATAAAATTGTCATAATGGCAGATGTTTGCCTTTGTCAATATACAACATCAGGACATTGTGGACATATTCACGATGATAAAATTGATAATGATTCTAGCCTCATTACATTAGGAAAAATTGCGGTAAGCCAAGCAAAAGCTGGAGTAGATGTCGTCTCACCTTCTGCAATGATGGATGGACAAGTTAAAGCAATTAGAAAGGCCCTAGATGATGAAGGATTTACAGACGTGGCAATTATGTCACACTCAGCAAAACATAGATCAAACTTCTATTCGCCATTTCGAGATGCAGCCGAATGTGCACCACAATTCAGTGACAGACGCACCTACCAAGTCCCATTTACAAATCCAAGAGAAGCAATGAGAGAAGTTGAAACGGATGTAAATGAAGGAGTGGACATTGTAATGATTAAACCTGCAATGACATATTTGGATTTAATATCAGAAACCAGAAGACGATTCAATCTTCCTGTTGCCGCATATAGTGTTTCAGGAGAATATGCATTGGTTAAAGGTGCAGCAATGCAAGGATGGGTAAACGAAGATGAAATGATAAAAGAAATACTGTATTCAATAAAACGTGCAGGTGCAGATATGATTGTAACTTATTTTGCAAAACAAATTGCTGAAAAATTGTAAGATTTTAAATGAGAGACGATGAAAAATTTGAAATTATAAGAGCATTAGATTTGTTGCCACATATTTCAGGTGCAAGTTGGGCAATGTTATGGTTCAGAATTAATGGAATAAAAAATCCATCAAAAGACGAATTTAGAGAAAAAACTGTTGAATATTTTAGTAAGATTGTGCCACTACTAGAATCATTTAAGGATAAAAAAGGATTTGAAGATATTAATAATTATATGAAAAATAGATTTGAAGAAGAAAAAAAACTAATCATTAGTGGAGAAAATAAAGAAACATATAAAAAATTTAGGACAGCTTCTAAAACCAAGTATAAATTTGAATCTGTCTTGACTCGCTTTTTTAACTCTTTGTATGCCGGTGCAAAAAGTCTTTCAACAACTGCAATACATTCAGACAGAAGAGTATCTCCTGAGTATTTTGAAATAGTTAAAAATGCTACTGAGAAAGATTTGCAGCGCTTTTTAATCAGCCTTAAAGACAAACGTGACTTGGTCAATAACAGCGATGAGAGAGACACTAAACTAAGCAAATACAAAGAAGCACATAGGGTGCAAAGCACAAGACTTCACTTAATCACTAGTGAGTACGGAAATCTTAGTAATGAAATGGCAAATGCAATTGACATGACTCCGTATATAAAGGCAATCGAAGAATTAGTAAATATGCCTAGTGATATAGGAAACTATACATATGAGCAATTTAGGGACATTAATGTAACTGATGTAGACTTTGCTTTAAAGCTTCTTGAGAACCCAAAACTATCCATTGATCAGATTATTGATTCAATTAGCGGCCCTGATTTTCCAACTGGAGGCACCATTGATGGAAAAATGGGTATCTACGAGGCATATAAAACAGGAAGAGGAATAATTTATGTCAGATCTAAATCAAAAGTAGAGGAAAGCAAAA
>CALBOT010000129.1 GCA_937896695.1 uncultured Candidatus Nitrosopelagicus sp.
TGTATGCAGAACCATTTGCGTTTTTTAAGACTCCGGCTTTAATGGTAACTTTTCGGGTTTCGTTGACCTTTCTTCCGTCACAACGAATTCCGTTTTCATCTAATAATACAATATCTGTGTCTCTTCCACCCATTTTTATTCACTTTTTGATTCCAACATTTCATTTACTTGATCAGTTAAATTTGCAACATGTGCTTGTTCTTCGATCAATTCAATTGCTTGTATCGCCTTTAATAATCCATTTGGATCTTCAGATGAGACAACAAGTAATCCATTTTGACCAATAGTAACTTGGCTGTTAGTTGATGATTCAATGAGTTGTATCATTGACCCTCTTTTACCAATTAATCTAGGAACTTTATTTGGAGAAATTTTTACTAATTCTCCAGAATCAATCTTACCTAATTCACGACCACTAATTGTTATAAGAGGATCACGAGTTTTATCAAAATTTACAATTCTTGCAGCAATTAAATCACCTTTAGATAACTTTGCATTCATGTCATCAGCACTAGAAGAATAATCTCTGCCAAATACATCACTAGCTGGAAGCATTCCAACATAACAAGAATTAATGTCTGCAGTCCAAGATAACGAAGAATGTGATACAATTTTTCCAATGACCAAGTCATCATCTTTTGGAACATATCCACCTGTAAGAGGAATTACCCTAACACTTCCATCATGGACGTCAGATAATCCAACAATTGTTGAAACAATATTATCCCCAACTTGAATAGTATTCTGCTCTGCCCTGTAAGGACCAGATGTGATTACTTCGCCAGGAATTACATGGCGTTTTCTATCATTACTCATTTTTGTACCTCGACATTAGCAGTACCTTTTGTAATTGCACCTAGTCTGTCTATCACGTTTGGTCTTGCGGCAGCGGGTATTTCAAGTATTGCTTTTAATGAGCCATTTGGTTGCCAATCTTCTTTTTTTAGACTCCCAGTGGATTTTAGTACAGTATAAGATTGAGCCACATACTGCGCTGGAACAGATATTTCAAGAGTAATGTTTTCAGTCTTCAAGGGAATTATAGGTCTCAATTTTTCAACAATATCTTTAATTTGTTCATCAGGATTTTTGAAAGGATCTACAGATACACGTCCATCAGTCATTGCTTGTTCAATTCTTAGTGGAGGATGTGGAAGGTGTGTTTTAGGATCAACATATGTTTTAGAAATGAAAGTTACAATTTGTTTACGTTTGTCTGAAGTCATTTTTTTTCTTTGTTCAGTGGTAAGATTTAGCTCTCCTTTTTGCATCATAATTTCAGCAATTTTTATCGTATCATCAGTTTTGAAGACTTTAACAAGTAATTCATTTGATGCACGTGTTCCTTTTCCGGAGTTGGTGTAAATTTCGTCTGAAACAAGTATTTTTGAGATTTCAGAAATTTTACCTAATTTGTAATCAAATGCAGGATCAGGCTTTACCAAAATTTCAAATTTTTCGGCTTCATAACTATATTTGACAACTGTAACTTTATCCATAATGTATGGATCAAAGCATATTCGTATTTATTTCTGGTGAAATAAGTCTACATTTTTATTAGTACAGCCTGTTTTTTGATTAAGATTTGTCTCTAGAAATTATTAATGAAAATGAAGAAAAAGTATCTGTAAAGATTAAGGGTGTGCCACTTCAATATGCTAATGCATTAAGAAGAATATGCCTGAATGGAGTTCCAATTTATGCTGTTGAGAGTGTAGATATTTTAGAAAACTCATCAGTATTGGCAGACGAAGGTGTTGCACATAGAGTCGGCTTAATTCCATTAAAAACAGACTTAGAATCATCAAAAGCAGGAAATGAGAATGACAAAATCATGCTAACATTAGATTCAGGTGTTTCAGATGAGACAAGAACCATTCTTTCTGGAGATTTAAAATCACAAGATAGTAACGTGATTCCTACATCAAATGACATACCAATTGTTACTCTTGCACCAGGTCAATCAATAAAATTTGAAGCCCATGCACGATTAGGAAGAGGAACTGAACATGCAAAATGGAATTCATCAAATGTAGTTACACTGACAGAATCAGATAAAGACGATGAAAGAATTTTAACAGTTGAATCTACAGGAGCGTTAAATCCAAAACATATCATTTTGTCAAGTGTAGACCAATTGGCAAGTAAATTATCTGAATTTAAGACCGTGATATCTGAGATAAAGTAAGAGAACATATTCTATTATATTTGGGTAAATTGGCGATTTGACTTATGGTAACACAAGCTAAAGTAAACACGCTTAAGATCCTGAAAAAAGCATCTAAAGAAAATGATGCTCCAATTTGGGCTAAAGTTGCAGACTTTGTTCAAAAATCAAGATCTAATCAAAAAATAGTAAATCTAACAAAAATTAATCAGACAACAGAAGATGGAAACGCCATAGTGATTACTGGCAAAGTTTTAGGAACAGGGAATATTTCACATAAAGTTTCAATTTCATCATTTTCAATTTCTAACTCCGCCGCAAAAAAAATTATAGAATCAGGAGGAGAAGTCTTAAAATTTTCAGAAATGATTGAAAAATTTCCAACAGGTAAAGGAGTTAAAATAATTGGCTAAATGGAATAATAGACGGTCTAGAACCGAACAACAAGAAGTAATTGATTTGAGTAAACCAATAGTAGTTGATGGTACAAATTTGATTGCAGGCAGACTTGCATCAAATGTTGCAAAGTTATTGAGAAAAGGAAATAGAATTACAATCGTAAATTGCGACAAGATTATGATGAGCGGAAAGAAATTTAGTATTATTGGTGAATATGAAGAGTTTTTGAAAATTAATAGTATTATCAATTACAAACATGGACCAAAACATCCAAGAAGACCAGATACAATAATTTCAAGAATGATTAGAGGGATGCTTCCATTTGAAGACAAACCATCAGGTAAAACTGATTTTGCCAGATTAAGAACCTACATCGGAGTTCCAAAAGAAGTAAAAGGTTTAGAAAAAATTCAATTTGAAAAAGCAAAAATAACAAAAGATTCATCACGATACACAACAATGGCAGAAATTAGTAGATACATTGGAGGAACCAACTTTTGATTCCTAAAACAGAGATTTACTATGCATCAAGAAAAACATCTAGTGCACATGTTTACATTACAAAAGGCGTAGGAAAAGTTAGAATCAATAACATTCCATTAGAAATGATTGAACCGGAATCTTCAAGAGAAGTAATTCTAGCACCATTAGAAATTATTGGTGAAGAAATTAGAGATAAAGTTGATATTTCAATTAGAGTTAGAGGCGGAGGTTTTATGGGACAAGCATATGCATCAGCAACTGCAATGTCACGAGCTTTAATTGGTTGGACAAAATCTAAAAAAGAACCAAAAGATCATCCATTTAACAAATCAACACGACAACAATTAAGAGAAAAAATTGCAGAATATGACAAATATTTGATCAGTGGCGATGCAAGAAGAAAAGAGCCAAAGAAATTTGGCGGCCCTGGTGCAAGAAGAAGAAAACAAAAATCATACAGATAGTCTTTTCAAAAATAGTTTTTGTAATTATTCAAAAATGGATATTCTAGAAGAATTTTTTTCAAAATTTTCTATTTTTGTATCTTCTTTGAGAGTAAGATCAATATCATCTAATCCTTCTAACAATCTGGTTTTCCTATGAGAATCAATTTTGAAGTTTATAGATTCATCACCAAAAATGATTGTTTGAGACTCTAAATCAAGTTCAATTTCATCTTTGAATTGTAATAATTTCTTAATATTTTCAATATCTAAAATAATTGGTAAAACGCCATTTTTGAAGCAATTACTGTAGAAAATATCAGCAAATGAAGGAGATATGATAACATCAAAACCAAAGTCTTTCAAAGCCCAGACTGCATGTTCTCTTGACGAACCACAACCAAAATTTTCATTTGTAACAAGGATTTGAGAGGTCTTATAGTGTGAATCATTTAAAATGAAATCATCTTTTTCCTGTCCATCATGATTGAATCGCCAATCATAGAAAAGAAATTTTCCAAATCCAGATTTTGTGATTAGTTTAAGAAATTGTTTTGGAATTATTTGATCTGTATCCACATTAGCTTTATCAAGTGGAGTGATAATGCTATTAATCTTAGAAAAGGGTTTCAATTAACACCATTCCCTCACATCAACAAAATGACCAGCAATAGCAGATGCAGCTGCCATGACAGGACTAACAAGATGAGTTCTTCCGCCAGAACCTTGTCTTCCTTCAAAATTTCTATTAGAAGTACTAGCACAACGTTCACCCGGTTTTAAAATATCAGGATTCATTCCAAGACACATACTACAACCAGATTCCCTCCATTCGAAATTTGCATCTTTGAATATTCTATCTAATCCTAATTCTTCAGCTTGAAGTTTTACCATCTGTGAACCAGGAACAACCATTGCACTAACTGCAGAATTAACTGTTTTACCCTTTACAATTTCTGCAGCATCTTTCAAATCTTCTAAACGTGCATTTGTACATGAACCAATGAAAACTCTATCAATTGGAATATCTACAATTGGAGTATCAGGTTTCAAGTCCATGTATGATAATGCTTTTTTTGCACTTTCAATTTGTATTTCATTATTGTTACCAAATTCCTCAGGAGTAGGAACTTTACTTGTTACATCAGAAACCATTGCAGGATTTGTTCCCCAGCTCACTTGCGGTTCAATTTTTTCTACATCAATTGTAAAAGTTTTATCAAATTTTGAATTAGCATCAGTCATGAGATTATTTTTCCAATCATCAACCAGATCATCATAATTTTTTGGAGTGTATTTTCTGTTATTGAGATAATCAAAAGTTTTCTCATCAGGAGCAATTAATCCAGCTCTTGAACCTGCTTCAATAGACATGTTACAGATGGTCATTCGTTGTTCCATAGACAAATCACTGATTGCATCACCACGATATTCTAACACATGACCCGTGCCTCCGTCAGTTCCAATTTGTTTGATAATACTTAGAATTATGTCCTTAGATGTTACTGCAAATGAGTTTTTACGCTTTCCCGTTGCTAAAATTTCAAACGTTTTAGGTTTTTCAAGCCAAAGAGTTTGAGTTGCAAGAGTATGTTCAACCTCGCTAGTTCCAATTCCAAACGCAAATGCACCAAATGCGCCTTGTGTAGAGGTGTGACTATCACCGCATACTATTGTACTTCCAGGCAAGGTAATTCCTAATTGTGGACCTATTACATGAACAATTCCTTGATTAGGATCGTTGATTCCAAATAGCTTTATTCCGAAATCTTTACAATTTTTTTCTAGAGTTTTGATTTGTGTTGATGAAGTTTCATCAATCATAGGTAAGCTCCTATCAGTGGTAGGTACATTATGATCAATTGTGGCAACAGTTAGATCAGGACGACGAACTTTTCTATTATTAACTCGCAATCCATCAAAAGCTTGGGGAGATGTTACTTCATGAATTAGATGACGATCAATGTAAATTAATGAAGGTTCATCATCTCTTTCAACTACAACATGAGAATTCCAAATTTTCTCAAATAATGTTTCAGTCATTTATTGAATTCACTTTTTATATTTGAAAAGACCACCAGCAGAAATAATTTGTGCAATTATCTCTGAGAAAGGTTTCATAGAGTAAGTTTCATTTTTTGTAATATTTTTAATCTCGTTTGTTTCAATGTTGATTTCTAAACTATCAGAGTTTGAAATTTTTTTGTAAGTCTCTTCATCCACTTCAATTGGTAACAAAAATGCTCCATCAACAGAATTTCTATAGAAGATTCTTGCAAAAGATACAGCTATAACAGCTTTAATTCCGCATGTAGATAATGCAATTGGAGCATGTTCTCTTGACGAACCACATCCAAAATTTTTTCCAGCCACAATAAAATCACCATCCTTTACTTTTGATGGGAAATCAGGATCTAATCCTTCCATAGCGTGTGTAGCCAATTCATTATAATCATGAATTTTTAGATACGTTCCGGGAATAATGACATCGGTATCAATGTTATCTTGTTCATATTTTATTACATTACCAATCAATTCAAATCCCTCGGATCAGTTAATTTTCCAGTTACAGCAGAAGCTGCAGCTACTTGTGGCGAAGCAAGATATGTTTGTGATTCTACATGACCCATTCGTCCTGGGAAATTTCTATTAGTGGTACTTACACAAATTTCATCTTTTCCTAAAACACCCATATGAGCACCGCAGCAAGCACCACAAGTTGGAGGTCCAACAGTAGCACCTGCATCTAAAAAGATCTCAATAAGACCTTGTTTTACAGCTTTTTTGTATATTGAAATGGATGCAGGCAATACTTCAGTACGTATTTTTACTGTTTTGCCTTTCATGATTTTTGCAGCTGCTAGAAGATCTTCGAATTTTGCACCAGTGCATGAGCCAATATATGATTTATCTAATTCAGTAGAAGATAATTCTCTTGCAACAGTTGTATTTTCAGGTGAGAAAGGTTTTGCAACTGTAGGTTCTAATTCAGATGCCTCATACTCAAAAATTTTTGAATATTCAGCATTTTCATCTCCGTGTAAAATAGTTGCATTTGTTGCACCTCGTTCATTTAGATAGTTTACAGTTTTTTCATCAGATTCAATGATTCCATTTTTGGCACCAGCTTCTGTAGTCATGTTTGTTAATGTCAATCTACTTTCAACAGACATTTCATCAACGCCAGTTCCACCAAATTGCATAGTGTTGTATGCACCACCATCAGTGCCAATATCACCAATAATTTTCAATATGAAATCCTTAGCCATAACATGTGGAGGTAATTTTCCATTTAATTTGAAATAATAAGTTTCAGGAACCTTAAACCATATTTCTCCATTCAACAAAACGTATGCAACATCAGTGTGACCTAAACCGCATGCAAAAGCTCCTAATGCACCAGTAGTATTTGTATGAGAATCACCACCAACATATACTTCGCCGGGATTAACTAATGCTTCTTCATGAGATAACGTATGACAAATCCCATATTGTCCCATGCCATATTTGAAATGTTTTTTTATGTCATGTTTTTTTGAGAAGTTTGATAGTTTTACAATATTTTCTGCAGAGATTTTTTCTGCAGTAGGGACAAAATGATCCTCTGCAATCCAAACTTTTGTAGGATCATGTAATTTTGATGTATCAATTCCTTGCTTTTGTAATTTATCAAATACTTTCAAGACACCAGGACCAGATACATCATGAACCATTACTTTGTCCACTTTTGCAAATATCACATCATCTGGGGAAACAGATGATTTTTCTGATGCACGTGCCAATATTTTTTCTGTAATGTTCATGAACGAAAATGCAAGTGATTGAAATTAAAAGCTTTTCAGAACAATAATTAGAGATAATGGTGCGAAAAAACCATGAATTTAACAGTAATTCCATTAACATCAGAGAAAAAAGATGGAAAATTCAATTTTTTTGATGAATTGGAGAGAATTTTGAGGAGAAATAAATTCAATATTAAAGAAGGAGATGTTTTAGTAATTTCAAGTAAGTTTCTCTCAAATTCCCAAGGTAGAATCTTAGATATTGAAAAATCCAAAGTGTGTGATAAAGCAAGCAAGATTGCAAAAAAATTCAATTCTAATGGAAAATTTATGGAAATTGTTTATAGAGAATCAGATAATATTATAGGCGGAGTTTCAGGATTTGTAATGTCAACTATTAATGGAATATTAGCACCT
>CALBOT010000130.1 GCA_937896695.1 uncultured Candidatus Nitrosopelagicus sp.
GAATTTTTCAATAAACTAGAATTAACTGATACCGAACAATTCATTGCAAGAGATATTTTAAAAGAAATTAAAGAAAGATTGGAATTTTTGAGAAACGTTGGATTGAATTATCTTTCTTTGAATCGTTCTAGTGCGACACTTTCAGGAGGAGAATCACAAAGAATCAGATTGGCAACACAGATTGGCTCTAATCTTACAGGAGTGTTATACGTACTGGATGAACCCACAATAGGATTACATCAAAGAGACAATGCAAGATTAATCAAGACATTATCAAAATTACGAGATCTAGGAAATACAGTCATAGTAGTAGAACATGATGAGGAAATTATTCGAAATTCAGATTGGATTTTAGATTTAGGTCCAGGAGCAGGAGTGCATGGGGGAAATGTAGTTTTTGAAGGTACGTTAAAACAAATTCTCAACAATCACAAATCAGTTACAGGAGATTATCTAAAAGATCACAATCTAATCAAAATTGAAGATAAGATAAGAGAACAAAAAGGGAAAATTATCGTAAAAGGTGCACAAGAAAATAATCTAAAAAACATAAACGTTGAATTTCCGTTAGGATATCTAATTTCAGTTACAGGAGTATCAGGTTCAGGAAAATCAACATTAGTCAACGACATATTGCTCAAAGCATTATCATCTTATTTCTACAAGACTACAGGACTTCCGGGAAAACACAAAGATGTGGCAGGAGTAGAAAATATAGATAAAATAATTTCAATTGATCAATCACCTATAGGAAGAACGCCTAGGTCTAATCCTGCAACATACATAGGTGCATTTACACCAATAAGAGAGCTTTTTGCAAATACTGAACTATCAAAAGAAAGAGGATACACACCAGGACAATTTTCATTTAACGTTGCAGTGGGAAGATGTTTTGCATGTGAAGGAGATGGAGTAAAAAGAATTGAAATGCAATTTTTATCAGATGTGTATGTAAAATGCGACGAGTGTAATGGAAAAAGATACAATTCGGAGACATTAGGTGTCATGTACAAAGGAAAAAACATTGCAGACGTTTTACAAATGACAGTAGAAGAAGCGTTAAAATTTTTTGAAAACATACCTGCGATAAAAAAGAAATTAGAAACGGTTATGGACGTAGGATTAGGATACATCAAACTCGGTCAATCTTCAACCACATTGTCAGGTGGAGAAGCACAAAGAGTCAAACTTGCATCAGAACTATCAAAAAGAGGAACAGGAAAGACATTGTACATTTTGGATGAACCTACAACAGGATTACATTTTGCTGATGTTCAAAAATTGCTTGATGTTTTAAACAGACTGGTAAATGTGGGAAATACAGTAATTGTCATAGAACATAACATGGATGTTATAAAAAATTCAGATTGGATAGTTGATTTAGGTCCAGAAGGCGGGGATGAAGGTGGAAATTTAGTCATAGCAGGCACGCCAAAAGAGGTATCAAGTTATACAAAAAGTTACACTGGCAAATATCTCAAAAAAGTGGTAAATAAATGACATTTGATATATCAAAAATTTCCATACCTAAAGAACCTGGAATTTATTTAATGAAAGATTCGAAAGAGGAAATAATATACATTGGAAAAGCAAAGAATTTGAAAAATAGAGTCAAATCATATTTTTTGAAAAATCAAAATTATAAAACTCAGAAATTAGTTTCAAAAATTGCAGACATTGAATTTGTTCTAACAGATAATGAAAGTGAAGCATTTTTACTTGAATCAAACATGATCAAAAGATATAGACCTACATACAATATTGAATTAAAAGATCAGCAAAGATACACTTACCTTCGAGTTACAAACGAAAAATTTCCTAGATTGTTAGTTGCAAGAAGAACACGTAATGGCAATTTTTTAGGTAAAGGAAAAATTTATGGACCATTTACAAAAGGAAGTTCAAAATTATTAACAATAGGTTCGTTAAGAAAATCATTTAAAGTAAGAATTTGTAATACACTTCCAAAAAAAGTGTGTTTAGAATATCACATAGGAAATTGTGATGGACCATGTGAATTTAAATCAGCACAAGAAGAATATGGAAAGAATATTTCAGATTTAGAATCAATTCTAAAAAGTAAACAGCAGATGAAAGAATTTGC
>CALBOT010000131.1 GCA_937896695.1 uncultured Candidatus Nitrosopelagicus sp.
AGAATTAGTTAAAGAGGCATTTGATAAAAAACCTAACAAAAAATAATTTATCTAAATATAGCAGATTGTAATTGACCTACAAAAAGAATTACTTGTTCAAATGTATGAATGACGAAATCTTGACTCGACATTACCTCATGGGAGTGCGTATTCATCACTTCAAGAGAGATATGAGGATGTGCTTCAGCCATAGAGATCAGACCTATTGAAAATACACCAACAAATAAAATTGCAAGAAATGGTAGATTACTCAACATATCAAATGTCAAATACTAATACTTTAATTTTTTAAGATTTTCAAATAACCAATGGGGATATTATCAAAAGTCATCATACTGGGAGGAATTTTTGTACTTTTGTATGGAGTTTTCTCAATCGTATTAGAATAAGATAATTTAGATTATTTTTTGGAGATTTTAAATCTAGAAATGTCTCTCTTAAAGAATAGATCAAGATTCCAGTCAATTAACACACGTAATTTTTTGTCAAAACTTCTTATCTTTGAGAGGTAAAGATTCCGCCACAGAATAAATGCAAAGAATCCTGCAATATTTATTCCAAAAAATGAAGCAATACCAGTATTTTTTCCAATTATTGCACTCTGGCCCTTCCAGACATAATCAAATTTGGATAGGGTTTTACGATTAAGAAATTGTCTAATATTGCTTGCAGCAGTTTTTGCATGAGCCTCTGCAATTTGTGCAGTCTGAGGAAATTTTTTCATAGAAAGACTAGGGTCGAATAATGAACAATCACCAATTGCAAAAACATCAGAAAATTCTTTTGATTGTAAGAATTCATTCACCACAATTCTTCCTTTGATTGTTTCAAATGCAGAATTTTTTATGAGATCTACAGGAGTGATTCCAGCAGTCCAAATCAAAGTATGTGTAGGAATTGATTGGATTTCAGTTAGTTGTGTATGTCCTGCTTTTTGTGAAGAATCATTTGAGAATACTTTATTTGATTTTAATTTACTTTCAAGTAAGACCTCATTTCCATCAAATGATGTAACACCTGCATCAAGAACTAAACTAATCCCTCGCTCAATTAATTTTTCTTTGGCAAATACAGCAAGATGTTGAGGAAATCCACTAAGAATTTCAGAAGAAGAATCAATTAGTGTGACTGTGACATCAGAGGAATCTATGTTTGGATAATATTCTGCTACATCGTTAATGAAATCATTTAATTCACCAGCAGTCTCAACTCCTGCAAAACCTCCACCCACAACCACGATTCGGAGTAAAGATTTCCTCAAAACAGGATCAGTTTCATTTTCCGCTTGCTCAAGGAGATCAATTATTCTATTTCGAAGCAAAATTGCATCATTAATTGAATTCATACTGTATGCATTTTCTTCTACATTCTTCATTCCAAAGAAGTTAGTTTTACTTCCCAGTGCAATTACAAGTATATCATAATTAAGAAGAGTTTCACGATTCTCATTTGTTCCAATTAGAGATACAGATTTTCCATATGGATCAATTGATCTAATTTTCGCTTCATAAAATTTTGATTTCTTAATTAAAGTTCGAATTGGGGTTACAATATGTCGGGTCTCAATGGTGCCAGATGCTACTTGGGGCAACATTGGTGTGAAGAGAATGAAATTATCTTCACTTACAAGAGTGATATCAATTTCAGCATCATTTTTGTAATAGGATTCAAGTTTGAGACAGCATTCGATTCCTGCAAAACCTCCACCTAAGATGAGAATTTTTTTCACAATATATACAAAGAATGGTCTAGAATTAATAACATATTATCAGAAATGGATAGGAATATCTAGTCTAATACTTATTTCAAAACATCATGATTACACCAGGGCGTCCTGTAAAAGATGTGGATATAAGAAATAATTCAGGTACAGAGGATATATTCAAAGAACTAGAACAAGCAGGGGGTTTTGAGGCAAGAAATGTTGCCGAAGGTGTAGACATACTTTACAATATGATTAGTGATCAAAAATGTACAAAATTTCTATCATTTATTGGAGCAATTGTTTCAACAGGATTTAGAGGAATCATACGCGATATGATCAAGAAAAAATGGTGTAATGTAGTAATTACAACATGCGGTGCACTTGACCATGACATTGCAAGACATTTTTCAGAATATAAAGAAGGATCATTTACAATGGATGATAGAGAATTAGCAGATCAAAATATCCATAGATTAGGAAATGTTCTAGTACCAATGGAAAGTTACGGACCGTTAATTGAAGAAAAGGTACAAGAGATTTTAGAAAAAGCATATAGTGAAGGAAAAAAAGAAATGTCAACTGCAGACATTAACAGAGAAATAGGAAAGGCCATGGGCGAAGATTCGTTTTTGTATTGGGCATACAAAAATAACATTTCAGTAGTTGTTCCAGGAATTATGGATGGAGCAGTTGGAAGTCAAGTATGGATGTTTGCACAGAAACATTCAGATTTCAAATTAAACATTATAGAGGATGCAAATTTTCTTTCAGGATTAGTTTTCAAGGCTGAAAAATCAGGAGCTTTAATGCTTGGCGGTGGCGTTCCAAAACATCACACACTGTGGTGGAATCAATACAGAGATGGATTAGATTATGCAGTTTATGTAACAACTGCACAAGAATTTGATGGAAGTTTAAGCGGCGCACTGGTTAGAGAAGCAATATCATGGGGAAAGGTGACAAAAAACGCAACAGAAACTACTATCCATGCAGAAATTACAACAGTATTTCCATTCATGTACAAGGCACTCTTAGAAAAACTAGAAAAGTAACAGGATACAAAATTTAACATGCTTCCATCAATTGAGAGTATAAAGCAACAACGACTCAAAATCAACATGACACAAAAGGAGCTTGCAAATTTAGTGGGAGTTAGTACATCTATGATAAATCAAATTGAATCAGGACGAAGCGCTCCAAGTTACAATACAGCAAAACGAATTTTTGAGGTTCTAGCAAGTAAAGAAAGTGAATCATCAGCACATAATGCAGGAGAATTGTGTAGTCAAAAAATTGTTAAATTGAAACCAACCCACACACTTGGAGAAGCAATGACAAAAATG
This sequence comes from uncultured Candidatus Nitrosopelagicus sp., assembly GCA_937896695.1. Taxonomy (GTDB): domain Archaea; phylum Thermoproteota; class Nitrososphaeria; order Nitrososphaerales; family Nitrosopumilaceae; genus Nitrosopelagicus. The sequence continues at coordinate 3,049 of CALBOT010000131.1, forward strand.
GATAAAGAAAAGATTAGTCAAATTCCAATTTTTGATGGAAATAATGCAGTAGGAGTAATTACAGATTCAGGAATTATTGGACATATGAGCGACGGCGTGTCAAAAAAGATCAAAATTGAAGATATTATGGAACCAGCACCACCTATTGTCGAAAATGAGACACCAGCAAGCACCTTAGCTCCACTAATAAAATATTCAAAATGTATCTTGGTAAGAAAAGGAACAAAAATTATTGGAATAATTACTGGTGCAGACGTATTGAAGATGGTAGAATAAATTAAAGATAGTCAGGTAAGATTTCTTTTCTAATAATTTTTATGATTTCATAAATAGTTGTTTTTTGATCCTCAGAAGAATTTCCTAGTATCCTAATTGAAATTCCAGAACCATTTGGCAAGATACTAGAACCACCAGTTATGTTTTGAGTATGAGAAAACAGTTCATCAATCATATCTTTAATTTTTGTAAGATGTTTTTTTGTCAGTATGTATACAGAAGTGAGAATTGTTTTGTCATCAAACATTGCAAGAGATTCAATTTTCTGTGTTTTGGGGGATAAAAGAGAAGAATCTCTAAATTGAATACGGTCATTTATTTTTCCTTCAGTTTTTAGAAAGCATACATCAAAATCAAACATTTCACCCATTGCAATTCTTCCAGGAACAATTGTTTCAGAATAAACTACAGTAGATGAATCATCAATTACCATATTGGTTTTCTGATAAAATCTTGATTTTTTATATGGAATAATTTGTTCAGGAATAAATTCCAGATAGGAATTATCTTTTACATTGAGCGTCACCATATGTGTCGCATAATTTGATTCCATTTTGTAGATTCTAGTAGCACCTTGAGTAGTAATATGAGATATTGCGTTATTTCTTAATTCAACATCCATTCTATAACGATCGCCTTGAAGTATTCCACCAGAGGGAGATAAGATGAAGACATGTGCCATAGATGGGTAATCCAAATCATAATGCAAAGCTTTTTGCACATATAGTGGAACCTGGGTCTGTTTTTTTGTAATGATAGTTTTTTGTTTGTCCGAATCATTTTGTAACTCTAATTCTAAAAATCCAATCTTTCCAGATTTACCAACATCCATTTGTGCAATATCACCCTCATACTGTGAAACTTCTTTTGGGATATCAGAAGGAGTGCAATGTTTCAGATTCATGATTTCACCGAGGTAAGCATATTTTTTGGAGGTTCATCAAACAAGACATCATGGATAATGTGTTGTGCAACTTGTTCAACTCCTTGATCAGTTTTACAATTAACTAAAACATACGGTTTATTTTTCCTAACAATTTTTGCATCACGTTCCATTACATTTAGATCAGCACCAATAGTTGGTGCAAGATCAATTTTGTTAATCACTAAAAGATCACTTGTTTCAATTCCAAGACCTCCTTTTCGAGGATATTTGTCACCACCAGAAACATCTACAATGTATATTGTATAATCTGCAAGAGCAGGGCTAAAGGTAGTGGTTACATTGTCACCACCACTTTCTATAATTATCAAATCCAAATCATTGTATTTTGTTTCAATTTCTTCAATTACTGCAAGATTGATTGAAGGATCTTCTCTTACAGCAGTGTGTGGACATCCACCTGTTGCAAGACCAATTACCATATTTTCAGGCAATATTCCTTGTTCTGTTGCTAAATTTTTTCGTATTCTATCAGCATCCTCTTTTGAGATTACATCATTAGATATTATACAAACACGATAATTTTTTTTTGCAAGAAATGGAACAACACGTTCTATCAACATGCTTTTTCCAGCACCAACAGGACCGCCAATACCTACACGAAGAATTCTAGTCATAACGAAAAAGTTTGTCTTTATGTAATAAACATTTTAGAAAATTTGTTTTCATGAGTCATTTGGAACAAGTCATAATTGGGAGAAAATTGCCAACAATCATTAATTTTTGTATCTGAAAATTTTTCTAAAATTTGTTGTATTTTTGGTTTAATCTCATGAAGAATTTTTTGACTTTGTATATGATCAATTATTCCTAATCTTAATGCAGCACCTGTTACACTAACGCAAAAACCATACATCATCATTTGTTTTGCCTGTTCTTTTTTTACACCCATGACAAAACTGCACACACCCATCACTACAGGATGCATTCCAGGAGATTCATTTTTAGATATTTTTTCAGAGAATTTTTCAAGAATTTCATGAGAGGATATGGCAGAGACACATTTCATAGTTTGAGAACCAGCTCTACACGAAGCAGCTCTTGATTCTTGGATTAATTTCATTGAATTTAGTGTATCATCACAATTCATTATTCCTAAAAGATCATTATTTTTTGCACAATCGTATGCATTTGATAATGCTACAGAATCAGCAGGTCCCAATTGCTGTTCTAATGTAATTTCTAAAAAATCAGAAATATCATTTTGAGATGAAGCACGTTTTTCATCAAAAATTGTTTCCAACCCATTTGACATTGTGTAAAGACCAGAAGGGAAAAAAGAATCTGACATCTGCATAAGAGTCAGATCAGATAAATCAGTGTTCATGAACATTCATTCCTTTATTTGGAACAAATATTTCATCTTCAACAATTAATTCAAGATGATCAATTATGTCAGAAAATAATTTTTTGAATAATTCTACTTCAGTTTCGTCATGTATCGGGAACATAATACACCCTTCAGATGTGATAGATAATGGTCGATGTCTATTTCCAATTATATGACCTAACTGAACAAGTAAATTTGGCGACCATTCATTTTCACGTATCATTACACGAATTACTTTTTCAGGTAATTGATGAACAACTATAATATGTGAATCAATTTCAAGAACGTCACCATTATGCATGACTGTTCCAGGTTCTAATGACAAACCAATTTCCAATCCATTTTCAGTTTCAACGCGGAGATGTGATTTTTCCATTTGAGTACGAGATAAGAATAATCTTTGTAAAGTGTTGTTTTCTTTTGCAAAACTAATCTTTCCTTTAAGAGAATTTCCGTGATATGAATTTCCTAGAATGGTATCAGCGACTAACAACAGTGATAGTGCTAACTACTTTGTTTTAAAGTTAAATGCAAAGTGCTTTTCTAATCGTTAAATACGTTGAAACTGAAATTTATTCATGTTTTTGACGCCTAGAGAAATTGATAAATTGCAAATTTTCACTGCCGCACAGGTTGCATTAAGAAGAAAAGAAAGGGGATTGAAATTGAATCATCCAGAATCTGTTGCACTAATAGCTGATCACATATTAGAAGGAGCCAGAGATGGAAAATCCGTTTCAGAAATAATGAGTTCAGGGAAAAATGTTCTAGGAAAAGACGACGTACTTCCAGGAGTTCCAGAAATTATTCACACTATACAAGTAGAGGCAACATTTGAGGATGGGACGAAATTGGTAACAATTCACGACCCAATTGTGTGATTGAAGATGATTCCAGGAGAATATTTCCCAACAGAAGATGCAATAATAGCAAACAAAGACAAAAAAATTCTAAAAATCACTGTTGCAAATACAGGTGATAGACCAATTCAAGTAGGTTCACATACACATTTTTCAGAGGCAAACAAGGCACTGGAATTTGACAGAGAAAAAAGTCTAGGATTTCATCTAAACATTTCTGCAGGAACATCAATCAGATTTGAACCTGGAGAGTCAAAACATGTTCAATTAGTAGAATTTGGAGGAACGAAAACAATTTACGGATTTAGTGGAATGGTAAGCGGAAGTCTTGATGAAAAACGTGACGAAGCAGTAAAAAAACTACATGAAAATGGATTCAAAAATTCACTAGAAGACATAACTGAAGAGCAAGGAAGTTTGGAAATACCAAGAAATCGATATGTTGAATTGTTTGGACCATCAAAAGGAGATAAGGTTCGATTAGGAGATACCGATTTAATTTTAGAAGTTGAAGAAGATTTAATCAAACATGGAGACGAGTTAGTTTTCGGCGGAGGAAAAAGTGCAAGAGATGGATTGGGACAAGCAAGTGGAGTTTTACGAGATCAATCAGCAGATTTGGTAATTACAAATGCAGTTATTGTTGATGCAAAATTAGGAATAGTTAAAGCAGACATTGGAATTAAAGATGGCAGAATTTTAGGTATAGGCAATGCAGGAAATCCCGATGTTATGGATGATGTGGACATTATTGTTTCATCAAATACAGAAATAATCTCTGGTGAACATACAATTTGTACAGCAGGTACAATTGATAGTCATATTCACTTTATTTCTCCTCAACAGGCAATTGACGCAATTTGTAATGGAACAACTACAATGATTGGTGGAGGTACAGGACCTGCAGATGGAACAAATGCTACAACATGTACTCCAGGAGAATTCAATATTCATAAAATGATTGAGGCAGTAGAAGAATTTCCATTGAACTTTGGATTTTTGTGTAAAGGAAATGACTCAAGAGAAGAATCACTCATGGAACAAGTAAGGGCAGGAGCTTGTGGTTTAAAGTTACACGAAGATTGGGGAACCACTCCAGCTACAATCAATTCGGCTCTTAATGTGGCAGACAAAACAGATACACAAGTTGCAATCCATACAGATACGTTAAACGAATGTGGCTATGTTGACGATACAATTGCTGCAATCAATGGGAGAGTAATTCATACATATCATACAGAAGGAGCAGGCGGAGGCCACGCTCCAGATATCATGAAAATAGCCTCAGAACCTAATATTTTGCCGTCATCGACTAATCCGACAAGACCTTTTACCACAAATACCCTTGAAGAACATCTAGATATGATGATGGTGTGCCATCATCTCAACCCATCAGTTCCAGAAGATATCTCATTTGCCGAATCCAGGATTAGGGCAGAAACAATTGCTGCAGAAGACATACTTCACGATATAGGAGCAATTAGCATGATGTCATCAGATAGTCAAGCAATGGGAAGAGTTGGAGAAACAACTACCAGAAATTGGCAAACAGCAGATAAAATGAAAAAAATGAAAGGAGCATTACCAGAAGATTCCGAGGGAAATGACAATTTTAGAATCAAAAGATATGTTGCAAAAATTACAGCAAATCCTGCAATAACTCATGGCATATCAGAACATGTAGGTACATTAGAAAATGGCAAGATGGCAGACATTGTAATTTGGATGCCACAATTTTTTGGAATTAAACCAAAGATGATTGTAAAAGGCGGATTCATTGCATATGCATTGATGGGAGATCCTAACGCATCTATTCCAACTACAGAACCTGTCTATTACAGACCAATGTTTGGAGCACTTGGAAAAACAAAACAATCAACATCAATCACATTTACATCACAACTTGCATTAGATGACGGATTACAAGATAAGTTGAATATCAATAAAAAATTGGTGGCAGTAAAGAATTGTAGAAATGTTGGAAAGAAAGACATGATACACAATGATGCCACACCAAAAATAGAGATTGATCCGGAGACATATGAGGTCAAAGTTGATGGAGAAATTGCAACAGTTGATCCTGCGACAAGTGTTTCGTTAGGACGTTTGTATAGTTTGTTCTAGATATTTCCCAGCAGCATCCGTCTATTGTTAATGGTTCTTCTAACTAACATAAAGCCAGCAGCTGTTGTAAATGCACCAAATAGAATATTGACAAGACTCATCTCTCCAGCAGAAGTTCCAGTTAATGTAAAGACCATTCCAAGAATCATCATTAAACCTCCAAGTGCACCAATAATGAGCATTGGAATAGGTAGCTTCTGTTTCATATCACCACGGCTCTTGTCTGGAAGTACGCCGCTTGCAGCTACCTTATGACAAATATTGCAAAAGTGCTTTTGCTTCTTTCCTTGCCATGCAGTGTTTAGGAAGAAAAATTCAGTCTGACACAAATCACATGGTTTTTGTGGCAATGTTACTTTGCCATTTTTTTCCCAATCTTGACCAATTTTCAACATGCATGGTTTACAATAGCTTCCTGGAATTCTCCAAAATTTATTGAATTTGTATTTCTTCATGCCAAGCACGAGACCACAACCGCTACATGACGTCATGTTAAAGCATATCCTCCAACATTAAAAAGAATTTTTGGGGTAAATTCAAGGGAGTTTTTGGTAAATACATAACTAAAATGAGAAAAATGGGGGATTAGCCCGTTGCCTTCTTGCCCCTTGCAACTTGCGCAATGCCTTTTCTTGCTTCTACAATAGGCATGAAGATGATGATTGCTGCTGCACAGCTGACCCAGGCAATTGCGATTCCTACCCATAGTCCGTAGAATCCAAAGTCGAATACATATCCTGAGAAGTATAATGGCATTGGCCAGAAGACTACACATATCAAAGTGAGTAAGCCTCCACCTCTAACACTGAACTTGAAGGCTTTCTTTAGTTGTTCTTCGTCTTGTTCACGCTTTGCTGCTTCTGTTGCAGTGATTTCGTGTTGTTCCATGTCGTCAGTGACAAGAGACATGTGTTTGTCCAAGTCTTTCCAGTCGAATGTCTTACGCTGAGCAAGACTAACCACCACACAGATTAATCCAGATGACAATATCGCAACTACATTTCCGTAAAGCATCGGGAATGCACCACCTAGTGAGGCAATATCTATAACTCCGTCAGCTTCTGATGCTGCAACACTGGTCCAGGTTGTCAATGAGAGGACTACACCAATCAAAGCTCCTGACACCGCACCCGCACGAGTGGTCTTGTTCCAAATAATCGTTAACGCGATAGGTATAACCGCCGAGCCAATCAATATTCCCATTGCTAAGTATACAAATCCTAAGCTTAATCCCATTCCTAACAGTACGACCGCAAGCGCACCCATTCCAAGTCCAAACGCAACTATAACCGCACGACTCACCTTTAGTAGCTGCTTGCCTGTAGCGTTCGGATTCTTGTACGTTCGGTAAATATCGTAAGTAAGCAACGATGACACAGCAATTAATTCTGCAGATCCTGCCGAAGTCACAGCCATGAATAACATGACCAGTACCAGGATGGCACCTATCTCACCCATAAGTACGGATGCTGCTGCTGGAACTGTAAGTCCGAGCTGCACCTGCTCTGGAGTTAGCTCCACATCAAGCGCCACCGCAGTAAGTCCCATAGTAGTTGCTAATGTAAATGGAATTGCGAACCAGCACATTCCACCAAGTAAGAATCCCTTTACAGTGGAACTTGGTTGTGCAGCAATTGCACGTTGCCAGTAAGCCTGGTCAACAAAGACAGTTCCAAAGTTTCCTACAATATTGATAACTCCAAAGATTAACCCTCCTGCCGAGGCCATTGTCAAGTAAGCACCCATTGCATTACCAGGCTCACCTTCAACAAAGGTTGGCTCCAGTACAGGGTTAAGCGCAGCCGCCTCCACCAGTTTGTTATACATGCCCTCTATACCACCAGTAATTGGGCTGATGAAGAAGACCATTGCAACAAATGTTAGAATCACTATGAAGATTATGACCGTGTGCATGTAATCCGCCACAAATGTAGCCTTTAGTCCACCTACCAGCGTGTAAATCATGACTCCGACTGGGATTAAGAATGCTGCTAGAGAAATGTCCATTCCGGTAAGTCCGTTTACTACGGCTGCACCTCCAAGTAGGAGCATGCCAGTTACAATCATGTTACATGTTAATGCAAAACCTAAGAAAATTTTGTGAGTACCAGCACCGAATCGTGCTCTAATGATTTCCAAAAATGTGTGTGCGTTTGGAGCCTTTCGTTTCAATTCTATGGCTAAAATTCCGAACAAAAGTACCTGGATTGTTGCACCTGCAGCATACCAGAACGGACCACTTACACCGTAAAGGTACGCAACAGTAGAAGATTGAAGTAGCGTGGCAGCCCAAGTCCATGCTGACACGATTGCTGCTGCAGTTAAACCAGTTTTAATGATTCTTCCAGCAGTGTTGAATCCTTCAGAACTTTGTATGTTACCAAGGTATTTTTCTTCAATCTTAATCTCGGCAGATATGATTCCGGCAAAGACCATTCCAAGACCAACAACAATAAACCAACCGACGGATTCGTCTAACACTTCTCCAAGTTTAAACTCACCTTCAATTGCGCCAGCTGCATCCGCATTTTGAATTAGTCCCATCGATGCAATCGATACAAGAAACATCGACAATACTACAACAGAACTAATTTTCATCGATGTACTCAGAACTTTTTGTTATATATCAATTCCAAGAATTGAGAATTGAATGTATTAATTTCCAAAAGTCATAATGACATATCCAATAGTCGACGTCGACTTGGATTTTTTTATTTAAGAAAAAGTAATTTTGTTTTTGTTATATCAAGAACACTAAACCAATACGATTGGTTTGGATGAAAGAGAAAGTACCTTCGATGTTACATGTCCTAAATCAGAATCAGTATCACTTAGACCTCTACGACCCATTACAATAGTATCAACATTTAATGAAGATGCAAGTTCAAATATTTTTTTTGCAGGATCTCCAAGCTTTACAATTCTTTCATAATTTTTTAGCTTGCTTGGAAGAGAAATTCCTAAAAGCATTTTTCTTCCATCTTGTTCCATTTTGACCGTCATTTCCTCATCCATTGATTCATCGTCATCAGACCATTCGATGATATGTGTGAGATATACCTTGATGTTTGATGATTCTTTCATTACATAATTGACATAATTCAAAGCGCGCATTGATGAGACAGAGCCGTCAACTGCAACAAGGATTTTTTGTGCAATTTCATTATCACTCAAATCATGCCCATACTTGTCAGTTTTACGAGGTTTCGAGGATTTTACAATATTTTTCAAAACGTGTGAGATACCATCCCTAGATTGAATAATTGGAAGAATCCAGATCATAGATGCGGCAGCTACAGCCCATAATATTGCAACCCATATCCATACATGATAGACAGTCGAAGTGAATACGTAATTTGAGAAGAACAATGGAATTGGCCAAGCTACTACCAAAATTAGAGTTAATGACAAACCATATCGTTTACTAAATCCAGATGCTTTTTGGAGAGATTCCTCATTTGTCTCTTTTTCAAGCCTTTTACGAATTGTCTCATCAACGACAAATATTTCGTGTTTGAGTTTGGAAAAGTTGAAATTTTCAGGTCTGAATAGACTTCCAATAACAGTAATTGCTAGGCTGGTTAAGATGGATGCAAGATTTCCTGCCAAGAGTGCAAACATGTCAGAGGTGGATGTAAGAGATATTTCACCAGAGGTAGAAAATGCATATCCTAACCAAACAGTTACACCACAACCCAATCCAATTATTGCAGCAGATGTTGCAACATATCGATTAGTATTTTTCCATAATATAGCAAGTGATATTGGAGCTACAGCAGAACCAATCAACACACCCATTGCCAGATAAACATACTGTAAACTGATGCCGGACATGAATAGTATTGATGCTAGTGCACCCATTCCAAGACCAAAACCAAGAATAGAATATCTGGAGATTCTCATCAACTGACGTCCAGTGGAAGACGGTTTGATGTATGTTCTAAATACATCATAGGTGATAAGAGAAGATACCGAAATTAGTTGTGCAGAACCTGCAGCTGTAACTGCGGTAAATAGAACAGTAAGCATGAGTATTGCGCCGACGTCGCCTAAAATGTGAGCAGCTGCAAGAGGTGCCACCAATCCAGAGCTAATCTCTAAAGGAGTAAGTTGTAGATTTACCGCAACTGCTGCAAGACCTAATGTTGTTGCCAAAGCAAATGGAATTGCAAACCATGCAAGACCTCCTACCAAAAATCCAGGAACGACAGAACGAGGTCTAGATGCAATTGCCCGTTGCCAATAGGATTGGTCTACAAACACAGTTCCAAAATTTCCCACGATATTGATAATACCAAAGATTAATGCACCAACGGATGCCAAAGTAAGAAATGAACCTGCAGCGTTTCCGTCAACAGGAGACATGACAGCAGCCTCAGATAATTTTTCAAACATTCCAGAAATACCGCCAATATCTTCATTTGTGAAATAGATGGCAGAGACAAAGATCAAAACGACCACAAAGATGAATGCGGTGTTGAAATATTCAGCAAGGAATGTGGCTTTCAGTCCTCCAAATAACGTGTATGCAATTACACCTACAGGAATCAAAAATGCTGCGATATAGACATCTATTCCGGTGAGAGCGTTTACAACTGCAGCACCACCCAAAACCAGCATTGCAGTAACTATGATGTTTGTAAGAAATGCAAAACTTAGAAATACTTTGTGAGATGATTTACCAAAACGGGCATTAATCATTTCAGGAAATGTGTGAGACATTGGAGATTTTCGTTTCAGTTCAATTGCCAGTATTGCAAAAAGTACAACTTGAATTGATGCACCTGCAGCGTACCAAAATGGACCGCTAACTCCATACTGATATGCTACAGTAGATGATTGTAGTAATGTGGCAGCCCACGTCCACGCAGATACTACAGATGTAACTATCAAACCAGTTTTTACAGTTCGGCCAGCAGTAGAAAACCACTCAAATGTTTTTTTTGTTCCAAGCCATTTTGTTTCAGCCTTTACCAAAATTAATACAACAGATGCCATTAGCATTCCCACTCCAATCAAAACAAGATAACCGACACTTTCATCAAGTATGTATGACAATCACTAAACATGACACGATTATTATTTAAACTCATAGTGCCAATTAGGCATGAACTAACTGAAACCCTTACATATTCTGAAACACTAAATCAGCATCATGACAGACGAAATTGACGAATTGATTATCTCAGCATTGTCAAAGGATTCAAGACAAGATTCAGCAGAAATATGGGATTTTCTGAGAGGATTTGGACATAGTATTACTCAAGAGGAAATTGAATCAAGAATTTTAAAATTAACTGAAGAGGGAATTATAACAGGATATTCAATTACAATAAACCCAACAAAATTACCACAGAGAATTATTAGAACCACGCTAATTACATTCAAGGTATCTCAATCTCTAAGAAAGAGAACTGAAAGTTTGAAGAAATATCTAACAGATGCACCATTTGTTGTATTTTCTGGAAGTACCAAAGGAGGATTAGATTGGATTACAATCAGAGCATTTCCATCTGTCGAAATAGCAGACGAGGAAACAGATGTTTTCAGAAATCTATTTGGAGATATTATTCAGACATATCAAGTGTATGATTTTGCCCCAACAAAAGAGGTCTCATTACACGCCCTTTCATATACCGAAAAAGAACACAAAGAATTTCTCAAAGAATGGATGCCGCCATTTCTTTAAATTTTTAGATTTTTCTTTAGAGTCACTCTTTCAAAATGGATAGTTTCATCTAGTAACTCATGTAATTTGTATCTCAAGTCCATCATGTATGTGACAACCTCACGTCGTATCTTAGGATCAGAGATTGTATGAGCCTCATTGGCCACAGAATCAATTCTAGTTAATGCCATTTTCAGACCAAGTTTTGTTTTTTTGGTAATTTTATGAGATTGCTCCTTTTTTGTTTCCAAGACATCCTTCTTAGATGCTTTTGCTTTTTTGATAGAACGAATTTGTTTTACGGTAAGTTTTTCATCGTATATTCGTCTAGTCATTTCAGCCTGCTCATTTGAAGGTACACCCAAAAGTTCTAAACTTTGGCTAACAGAAATCATATTTTGCATAAGTTGCTTTTTTGCATCAGATGGGAGTTTCAATAGCTGAATTCGATGAGATACATATTCCTCACTTTTTTCAATTTTACTGGCCAATTCTGAAACACCTCCCCAGCCAAAATCATCAACGTATTTTTTGAAGGCTTCTGCCTCTTCAAGAGGAGTAAAAGATTGCCTTTGAATATTTTCAGTCAGTTGAATTTCATAGGTTTGCTTGTCACTCAATTCTCGAATTTTTGATTGAATATGTCTCCATCGTAGAGAGCGGCACGCTTCAAATCTACGATATCCTGCAACAATTTCAAATCCATGAGATACAGGTCTGACTAAAATTGGTTGTAAAAGTCCATGTTCAGAGATGCTTTTTACAAGAGAACGAAACTCTGAAGATTTTTTATCGATTTTATGACGAACCTCAAATGGAGATGGTTTTACCATTCTCATTTCAATTGGCTCAATAATACTAGAATCAAAATTTTCCATGGGTGTAGTGCTAACAAGTAATACTTAGGCTTTGTTGATCGCAAAATTTTTCAGAAAAATTTGTACTAGTCACCAAAGTGAGTATTAGGTTAAATTTAATATATAATGATTTTCAGGTATGTCACGTTTTGAAAAAGCGGTAAAACCATATAATATTCAACCAACATTATGGATGTCAATAGGTTTAACAATTTTAGTTGGCTCCTTGATAGGAAAAGCCGTGGCTGCAACCGAATTTGCCGCTGAAGTTTTAAGATAGTAGTATTCTATTTGTTTGTGGAATTAGATACCAATGACCTCAAGGTAATGGGTGCTGTAAAAAAAGGCATCACAACGTTTGGCGGAATAAAAAATGGGGTTAATTTAAAAAAAGATGAACTAGTGAAAATTTTAGATATTTTAGACAACAGTGAATTGATAAGATCAAGTTCCAGCACAGGTCTGTTTGGACAAAAAAAATTAATCATAGAATTAACAGGAAAAGGGGACGAAAAGATAGAAGAGTATCTAGAAATTCTTCGAGATAAATGGAGAGAGATGATTGATTTAGCGATAGCTGGGGAAAGAGCACAACTTGATCAAATTATCACAGAAAACCCATACATGGTAAACATGATGGTGTTTTTTGGAGTGACAGATTTACCAACTCTTAGCAGATTAAATTTGAGATTCCTTTTAGAAGGAAAACACCTATGCTACAAATGTAAAAAAGAGCTAAAAAGATTCATGCAAAAATTTTCAGTTTCAGATGTAAGAAAATTTAATTTCAAATTACCACGTGGAATGACTACTAGAGACGATTTATGTGCAGATTGTTTTAACAAACTGACTAGGTAGATCTAGACATTCTTTTCTTAACAACCTGAAATGCAATTCTTGCAATAATCATGCCTATTACAGCGATTACTGCATATGTCCAAATTTGAGTCAAATCCTCTTCTTCTTGCTGAGCCTCATCTAGAGGTTTAGAATCAAATTGAGCCCCAGGAGCAAATACATCCTTATCCATTACGGTTTCTGCAAATACAGTACCTGGCGCAATACCAATTACCAACACAAATAGTACAATAAAATACAGATTCAAGTACTATTTTTGGCAGTTTGATAGATTTAACAATTTTTGAACTAGCCAAAAAAGTTGGTTACGCCTAGAAAGAGACCAATTATGCTGATTAATACAACTACGACCCCCATTACCTGTTTGTCATTCATACAAGAATTGAGAAAATGTTCAATTTAAAAATTCATGGTAGATGTTTTGAAGGATTAATTGAATTTGTTTTCAAAAACTACTTCATCTAATGATAATTGTCCACCACGTTCTGCTGCAGGAGAAGCTGCCTTTCCAACGACAATCATCATTACGATGATATGGTCTGATGGAAGATTGATGATCTTTGCCATCTCATCATATTCAAAACCAACCATAGGGCAAGAGTCAAGACCCATTTGTTTTGCAGCAAGCATGATGGTTTGTGCAGCAAATCCACAAGAACGTATTGCCTCATCTCGTCTATTTTGAGGACTGTCTGAATATTTTTTGTGCATTGCATCTCGTACATGCTCTTGTTTTTCAAGAGGATGGTTTTTCCAATATCTCATAGGATCGTCTTTCCAAGCATTCATGTTTCCACAGAGCAGAATCACTAAAGAACCATCTAGTGGTTGAGCCTGATTATGAGCGGCAATATGGATTAATTCTTTTACTTTTTGATCAGTTACAGTGACAAATCTCCAGTTTTGCTGATTATAGCTAGTAGGAGAAAGCAAAGTGAGTTTCATTAAAGATTGGACTTGCTCATCACTCATTTTGTAAGTGTTATCAAATTTTTTTATTGCACGTCTTGTTTTAATTGCATCAAAAGTGTCCATTTTCCATATACCTCATTTTTATTTTGGATGTGAGCATAATTCAGCCAAGACACCTTCCAAGGATTTTGGATGAATGAATGTAACTTTTGTTCCGGCAGAACCTGGACGAACCTTACCTAAGAATTGGACTCCACAGCCCTCCATACGTTCAACTTCCCCATCAATGTTATCAGTTTCCAGAGCCATGTGGTGTAAACCTGGACCTTTTTTATCAAGAAATTTTTTAATTGGACTATCATCTTTGGTTGGTTGCATTAATTCAATTCTTCCATTTTCCATATGAATAATGGCAACTTTAACTCCTTCAGTTTCTACAGTTTCAAATTCAATTTCATCAATTCCTAGTGCTTTTTGGTACACTTTGGCAGATGCTTCAACATCATTTACAGCAATTGCGATATGATCAATTTTCATTTAGAATACCTCTTTTGGCCTATACTCGCCAAATACTTCTCGTAATGTATTACTAATTTCTCCAGTTGTAGCATACGTCTTGACTGAATCTACAATGAATGGCATCAAATTTTGATCTGTATCTGCTGCAGCTTGTAATTTTGATAAGGCATTGTTTGTTTTTTTATTATCACGTGATTTTCTTAATGCTTTGATAGCTTTTTCTTGTTTTCTTCCTAAAGAATCATCAATTCTGAGTAGTTTTTGTTTTGCCTCAACCTCATCAACAAATTTGTTGACGCCAACTAAAACTCGTGAGGAATCATCTACTTCTTTTTTGATACGATATGCATTTTGTCTTATCTCAGCTTGGAAGAATCCTTTTTCAATTGCTTTGAGTGAACCGCCCATTTTATCAATTTTTTTAAGATATGCCCAGGTTTGTTCTTCAATCTCATCACATAATTCTTCCAAATAATGTGAACCTGCCATGGGGTCTACTGTTTTTGTGATGCCAGATTCAGATGCAACAATCTGTTGAGTTCTTAATGCAATTTTTGCAGACTCTTCTGTCGGAAGTGCTAATGCCTCATCTCGAGAATTTGTATGAAGTGATTGTGTTCCTCCTAAAACGGCAGCCATTGTTTGCATTGCAACACGAACAATATTGTTGTCAGGTTGTTGTGCAGTTAATGATTCACCACTTGTTTGAGTATGGAATTTTAACTGTAATGATTTTTCATTCTTTGCGTGGAATCTTTCTTTTAGGATTTTTGCATAAACCTTTCTTGCAACTCTGAATTTTGCAATCTCTTCAAAGAATTCAATTGTGCAACAGAAGAAAAATGATAATCTTGGAGCAAATTCATCAATTTTTAGTCCTTGTGCAAGACAGGTTTCTATGTATTGTATAGCATTTGCAATGGTGAATGCAATTTCTTGTACTGCATTTGAACCAGCTTCTCTAATGTGATATCCAGAAATTGAAACAGGATACCATTGTGGAACTTCAGTAGCACAATATCCAATCATATCACCAATTATTCTCATTGAAGGTTCTGGAGGATAGATGTAGGTGTTTCTTGCAATGTATTCTTTTAGTATATCATTTTGTGTTGTTCCACGTAGTTGTTTACTTGAAAATCCTTGGGATTGTCCTACTGCAATATAGTATGCAAGTAATGTAGATGCGGTTGCGTTAATTGTCATAGATGTAGAAACTTTTCCTAATTCAATTCCGTTGAATACAGTTTGCATGTCTTTGAGTGATGAAATAGATACGCCGACTTTTCCCACTTCACCTTCTGCTTGTGGAGCATCAGGATCATGACCAATTTGAGTTGGTAAATCAAATGCCATAGAAATTCCGGTTTGTCCTTTTTCCAACATGAACTTGTATCGTTTGTTACTTTGAGCAGCATCTCCAAAGCCAGCATACTGACGCATTGTCCAAAATCTATCACGATACATTCCTTGATGAATTCCTCGTGTAAATGGAAATTTTCCTGGTTCTTCTTTAGATCTCTTTTTTGTAGACTTTTGGTAAAATGGTTTAATCGGAATACTAGAGTCAGTTACATACTCTTTTGGTGCAGGTTTTGTTTTCTTTTTTGTTGCCATGTTTTATCACTTTATGAAATTTTTTGTCAGCTTGTCTGCTGCCTCAAATGGATCTATTTTTTTCTCTTGAACTTTTTTAAGATATGAAGAAAATGACTTACTTTTGCCAATCATTGTTGAAATTTCCTGTCTAACGTTATTTAAAATAATATCTTCCAATTCAGATTCTAGACGATATTTTTCTGAATCTTTTTTATCCTTGGTTTTTTGCTTCATTAATTCTTTAAGTTTTGATGCTAATTCTTTGATTCCCTTGTTTTTCTTTGCAGATGTTTTTAATATTACAGCCTCTTCTTCAGCAGTTCCAATGAAATCTTGTAATGCTTGAAACAATTGCGTTGCTCCGTCTAAATCACTTTTGTTTACCAAATAGATGTCACCGATTTCGGTAATTCCTGCTTTGATTGTTTGAATACTATCTCCAGTATGTGGATTAAATGTAACAACTGTAATATCTGCAATTTTTGAAATATCAACTTCTGTTTGTCCTGCACCAACACTTTCAATTATGATTGGATTAAATCCTGCATATTCTAGTACACGTAAACTGTTTCTTACAGAGTGTGCAATGGCCCCTGTTGCCCCACGAGATGCAATACTTCGAATGTATGTACCAGTGTCAGTTGACTCTGTCATTCTAACACGGTCTCCTAAAATTGCACCACCAGTAACATGACTTGTAGGATCTACAGCCAAAACTGCAGGTTTTAGCTTTAATTTTTTCAATTCCATGGATAGTCTGTTTATCAAAGATGATTTTCCTGCACCTGCAGGACCTGTTATGCCTATTACAATTGATTTACCAGAAACTTTATAGATTTTTTTTATTAATTTACGTGCCTCTTCGGGGTCATTTTCCATTATTGAGATGGCTTTTGCAATTGCCCCTCTCTTCGCCTTTTTTAAATCTGGAAGTAGTGCCATACACAACGGTCTCAGTCCTTAATTAAAAATCTTAGATTAAAGAAAGATTTTAAAGCCAAATTCCAAGAATTAAATCATGAAGCAAAAGGCACAATCACGACGAGTCAAAATTCTAGTTGCAAAATTAGGCTTAGATGGTCATGATAGAGGCGCATTAGTTCTATGTAGAGCATTTAGAGATGCAGGAATGGAAGTAATCTATTCAGGATTATTTGCCACACCAGATAGAATTGCACAAATTGTTGAAGACGAAGATGCAGATGCCGTTGCCCTAAGTTTGCTAAATGGAGCTCACGGAACATTGTTTCCAAGAGTTGTAAAAGAATTGAAAAAGAAAAAGATCAAAGACGTGCTAGTTGTAGGAGGAGGAGTAATTCCAGAAGAAGATAAAAAGGCATTGGAAAAAGCAGGAGTTTCAGGAAACTTTGGTCCAGGAACATCACTAGATATAATCATAGACCACATAACAAAAGGCGTTTCAAAACTAAGAAAATTATAATTTTTATTCAGTAGAGTCAGGCCACATCATTTTTCTCATCTGTTTTCCTACAGTTTCGATTTGATGACCATCCAAGTCTTTCATGTATTTATCAAATGCAGCCTTACCTTCATTTTGATAATTATCAATCCATTCTTTGTTGAATGTTCCATCTTGGATCATTGTTAAAACTTTTTTCATGTTTTCTTTTGTATCCGATGTCATAACCATTGGACCTCTTGTGAGTCCTCCGTATCTTGCGGTTTCAGAGACACGTCTCCACATTCCGTTAATACCATATCTTTGAATCATATCTACAATTAATTTTAATTCGTGTAATACCTCAAAGTATGCGATTTCTGGCTGATAACCTGCTTCTACTAATGTTTCAAATGCGTTAACTACCATTGATGCAGAACCACCACACAAATCTGCTTGTTCTCCAAACCAGTCAGTTTCAACTTCTTCTTTGAATGTTGTTTGGATTAATCCTGCACGTGCACTGCCAATTGCTTTTGCAATTCCCAGTGTTCTATCCCATGCGTTTCCTGTTTTGTCTTGTTCTACTGCAACAATTGATGGAGTTCCAAAGTTTTGTAGGTATGTCTCTCTTACTTTAGAGCCAGGACCTTTTGGTGCAACCATTATCAAATCAACATTTTCTGGAGCATCAATCCATTTCCAGTAAATTGCTGCTGCATGTGAAAATGATAATGCATTTCCTTCTGAGAGGTTTGGACCAATTTCTTCTTTGTACACTTTAGCCTGAACCATATCTGGAAGTAAAATGTGAACAATGTCTGCCTGTTTTGTGGCATCGGCAACTGACATAACCTGATGACCATCTTCTTTTGCTTTATTCCAAGTTGGACTACCTTCTCTTAGACCGACAATAACTTTTAGGCCTGAATCTTTCATATTGTTTGCCTGTGCATCTCCTTGGATACCATATCCAATTACTGCAATAGTTTGGTCTTTGATAGGGTCAAGACTAATGTCTTCATCCTTCCATGTCTTTGCCATATTCAAACTCAAAGTCAATTCTATATAATCTATGCAATAATCAAATTCATGATTACAGATAATCCAAAGTTTGTAAAATTATTGATAATTGTAATTTTTGCAATTGTAGTTCCTGTGAGCATTATAGGAATTAACATGTTTGAGAAAAATGTTACAAATCCTAGAATCTGGGAAGGATGGACATGTGATGAAATGGAGAAATTTGCACTAGAAAACAGAGATGATAATCTAAATGATTTTCAAGCAAGCAAATTTCATGAGGATTTATCAGAATGTTTGTCTAGATAGCGATAGTTTTTTTACAATTTGTACATTGAACCTTTACCCCATCGTCTTCTAGTCTTTCAAATTTTTTAGAGCCACAATCAGGACAGATAGGACATGCTCTTGCAGGATTCATTGTGGAACACCGCTGCCAATTATACGAACAGTGTTAGATTCAGGTTTTAATAAAACACAAACGTCTCCAGGCATTATGATAACTGGTTTTTCAAAGGTTAGTTTCATTGGAGAAATAGATGCAAATTTTGCAGCCTTTATCTGAAGACCTACACTTACAAGACACATTTGATTTTCTGCTAATGTAGACTTGAAAAACTGATTTTGTTTAAAATCAATAGTGAGTTCAGTTACAGTTTTGATTGACGTATCATTTGATAATACATCACCCCGTGTAATTTCATCATGTTTTATATTTTTGAGAGACAATCCAACTCGTGCAGGAGAGATAGATTCTTTCACATCATCGTCATGCATTTGAATTGATTTTACCATTGCTTCAATTTCAGAAGGATAATGTTGAATTTTGTCATATTGAATGATTTTTCCTGAAAGAACTTTTCCTAATGCTACAGTTCCTACACCTTTTACATCAAATGTATGATCAATTACAATACTGGTATTGCCATCTTTTTTTATAGTTTGGAAGTTTACCAATTCATCTTTAATTTTATCTTGTTCAACTTTTTTGTATCCTTCAAGTACAGTTCCTTTAATCATCAAGTCCAATCTTCCTTCATCAACATCGTATGAATGAGATAGAATTCCATCTTTTTTTCCTAATGCATCTAATGCAAGAATTTGTTCACCAGTGAATTTGTCAAGTGTGTTTACATGAAATATTACATATTCCGCTAATGCAATTGCCTGGAATAGTGGTTGTATTTTTTCAGGAAACCCATTTGGTGTGACAAAGGTCAGAATTTTTTCAGATTCTTTTCTATCAAATAATGTTAAATCAGTAGAGGTACCTTTTTTTCCAAAATCAGTTGCAATTTCCTGATCACCTAAAATAACAAAA
Source organism: uncultured Candidatus Nitrosopelagicus sp. (assembly GCA_937896695.1). Lineage (GTDB taxonomy): Archaea > Thermoproteota > Nitrososphaeria > Nitrososphaerales > Nitrosopumilaceae > Nitrosopelagicus. The sequence continues at coordinate 22,738 of CALBOT010000131.1, forward strand.
TTTACAGATTCCATAGATATTCACATTTTCATCCAGTTGATTTCTTTGTTGCGCTTACAAGAGAAATAACATCTCTATCTCGTAATTGATAGTGTGTTGGTAAACGAAGATTATACCTCAAATCTTTGGCGTGTAACAATCCTTTTGATAAATCTGTATGAATTTCATTTGCAAGATTTTTTACAGTGGCACCATCTTTTAGTAAGAATAAATCAGGAAGAACGTGTCCTTTTTTGTCAGACAGATTTGTTTCATTTGCAACAGGGAAAATAGCATTCATTTTTAATAGTTTGAAAACGGTGACATTAATTGCAAATTGAACACCTGTACGCATGTATTCCCCCATGATATCTTGTTTGATGAAGTTTAATGCATTTGTCTGTTTTTCATTGAGATCTTCAGGTTTTACAACATCAAACTGTTCAGAACCAGGAGAGTATTTGATCAAGTTTTGTTGTTCAGCACGTCTCAAAGTTAACTCACTATCTGCACTTGCAGGGACGGTTATGACTTCATTATATCGTTCACGTAGACGATTAAAATTTTTGTCAGCGCCTGGGACATCAATTTTGTTTGCAACTATCAGGGTAGGTTTCGATATTTTGCGCAATATTTTTGCAAATTCTTTTGTTTGACCCATTTCAAAATTATCAAAGGGAATTTCTTCAAGTCCAATTGTCTTAAGGGCTTGAATTACATGAGATTTCTTAACTCCAATTCCTTGATATAATTCAGTTAAGGCATCTACTTGCTCTACACCATCACGTATGTTTTTAGATAGTTTGTCACGATTACCTTCAAGGATTTTTTGATACCACATTACCAACTCTTCTTCAATATCAGCAAAGTCAGATACAGGATCACCCGAACCAGGTTCTGAAATTTTTCCTGTTGCATCAATGCTTCCAGAACAATCAACAACATGTAGTAAAGCATCAGATTGTGCAGCAATCGAAAGGAATTGATTTCCTAATCCTTTTCCTTTCCATGCATCTTTGATTAATCCAGGTAAATCAATTAGTTCAATTGGAATGTAACGCCATCCATCATCACATTTGGAATGATTTGGCTCACATTGAACATTGAATTCCATATGCACACATAATGTGATAGCTTGCGCAGTCCCATTTTGTGGTTTTTTTGTTGTAAAAGGATATGTAGAAATTTCAGTAGAAGATAAAGTAGCAGAATTAAAGAAAGTTGTTTTGCCAGTATTGGTTTTCCCTATAATTCCAATTCGAATTACCATGAATGGTTTTTGGTATTGATTGTATTTATCTGATTATTTTTTGAGTTTATTTTCTATGTTTGAGATAGTGTTTTGAATCTCTTTTAGGTTCCACTTCATTTCTTCTAATTGTTCAGTGGTTAATTCACCCTTCCATTCCTCAAGGATTGTTTTTGTAATTTCTGCAGAATTGTACAATACTGCCCAATACGGATGATGTTCTGCAGTGGTGTATGCTAATTCTGCAGCATCTTCGATTCCTAATTTTGCACGAGTTACAGAATCCATTTTTTCTCCAAAAATTTTTACAGAGTCATAATCAAGATCAGATTCAAATTTAATCTGCATTTGTTTTTTTTCGAATTTTTCTACCAATAATTTTAGTTCTTCAAAAAATGCTTGAAAAGAATTATCAGACATTAACCTAACCTTCTGTGTTCAGCCAACATGCATCGGTTGTAAACCACATCAATTCCTGCATCTCGAGCAAGTTTTTCTGCTTCTTCATTGTGTATTCCTTCTTGAAGCCATATTACTTTGGGTTTTTTCTTTATTGCTTCTTTTATTATTGGCATAACCTGGTCTGATGGTCGAAATACATCTATAATATCAACATCAGTTGGAACATCAGCAATTTCATCATAACATTGTTTTTTTAATATAACATCTGCATTTGGATTAACAGGAGTTACATCATATCCATTTTCATGTAAGTATTTTGGTACATAGTGTGCAGCTTTATCGGGATTTTTTGACATTCCTACAACTGCAACTTTTTTCAATTTCAAAATTTTCAAGATTTCTTCATCAGAGTGAGGATCATCGTCCATAATGAAAAATTGTGCTTAGAACTAATATGTTAATCGTCGTGTTCATGTTCTGAAAGATGACAATCACAGCTACATAACTCAGTAGTGTGATTGTTTTGGCAATCAATGCATTCAAAATGTTTATGGTTTTCACAGCTAGCACAGATCATAATTCAGTATACAATGACATCTTATTTATTATATATCTCAAAAACTTTAGTTATTATTACGAGAAATATGCTTTAAGATCGTGGACATCTC
>CALBOT010000132.1 GCA_937896695.1 uncultured Candidatus Nitrosopelagicus sp.
CATTTTTTCATTTTCTCATCTGTAATTACGATTGACTACTAATCAATGAATCGCATAATGAATCTGTAATATTTATCCATCACCTGTTATAATTTTGAGAAAAATAACTGTAAAATTAAACGAAAAAGATTATTTCGATTTTCTACTTGAGAGTAATGAACATGAAAATACTGTTGAAGAACAAATTACTCAAATCATACAATATTATGTTCTAATTAGACGAAAACGTGTAAAACTCAAACTCATTTCTAAAGAAACTTTGGACTCTCACATGTAATCATCTGCACTTTTTTCTATGCTTTCTCAAGTCATCTGGATCTCTAAACTCCATGCCACAATTGCGACACTTGACATCAATTCTTCTTGCATGTGCAATTTTCTCATGTCTTTTTAATTTCTCTGCATCATGTAGTTCTAAACCACATTTTTTACATTTTGTTGTGCTGTCTTCTGATTTGGTGAAAAGTTTCATCGTATAGTATAGTGGTTAGATCTTAAAATGATTTTCCTTTTTCTTACAAATGATATTGTTTATTTTATCTATCATATGAGAAAAAATCATGGATTTGAATAAAGTAGTCAAAATTGGTCTAATAACTGGAATTTCTATAATTTCCATAATTGCAATAACAAATACTATCTTTCCATCAAATGCAATAAACTTACATGAACAAGCATGTATGAGTCTTGCAAATCAAATGATTGAAAATATGGAAGAATCAAATTTTGACACTGAAAAATTTGCAAAAATGAATGATCTATTATTTTCTCGTATGACTAACGAACAATGTACTGATACTGAAGGCTGGAAAAAAATTGTTAGTTATAGTCCTGAAGATTAATTTGGTCTGAATCTTGCTGGCATCATTTCTAAAATTACTTTATGAGATGGCTGTCTTTCTAATTTTTGGCAAATTTTGTAAACGCAATCGCCTATCATTGATGAATCCACATTTTTAATTTGAAATTTTTGAAAAATTTCCTCATCAGACATTTTTCCCATTTGTGAATCTATGTTAAATGCAATTTCAAGTGCAACAGGTTTTAATTTTGATTCATAATCGTTTTGCAACACATTAATCTCTTTTTTCAGATTATCTAGTTTCTCCTCATCGTTTGTATTTTCTCTCTCCAATTCCAATTTTCTTAATTTTTTAACGGTTTTTCCGCTATGATAGTCAAAACTAATGATTAACTCTCTTATCACACTGATGAAATTGAGAGTTTAGGATATAAGGTATATGAAATAATAATTACCATGCAAGTAAATGAAATTTTCAAATCAATTCAAGGTGAGGGTCCAAATTTTGGCAAACCTGCAATTTTTTTAAGAACTGCTCAATGTAATTTGAAATGTACTTGGTGTGATACAAAATACACTTGGGATTGGAAAAATTATGATTTTCAAAAAGAAGTAAAAGAAATGACAATTGATGAAGTTAAAGATGCTATATTAGATCTTGGTATTAACCACCTTGTGATTACTGGCGGTGAACCATTATTGCAACAAGATGATTTAGCTGATTTACTGTCATTTTTAAAACCTGATTTTTATGTAGAAGTTGAAACTAATTGTACAATTTTACCAAACAAAATGCTAACTGATCTGATTGATCAATGGAATGTATCTCCAAAAACTAAAAATTCCGGAAACCCCTTGGAACTTTGTGAGAATAATGAATGTTATTACTTTTTTGCAAATCAAGAAAATTGTTTTTTCAAGTATGTTGTAGAAAATGAAACTGATATTCCAGAAATTAAAAAATTTGTTACAAAGTACAAAATTCCTGAAAAACGAGTACAATTAATGACTCAGGCATCTACAAAAGAGGAAATTTCTATGAAAGAAAAATCAATTTCTAAATTGGCAACCCTACATAATTTCTCATTTTCTCCGAGACTGCACGTTGCAATGTGGGGCTCACAACGTGGAAAATGATTATAACCAGAGAAAATTAGGATTTTGAACATGGCAAAAATAAAAGCAGGAGATCTTGTCTTATTCTTTTACAACGATTCAAAAAAATGGTTGCTGAAAATTTCTAAAAAAGAACAGTTTCATTCTCATATTGGAGTTATCAAACATGCTGATGCCATAGGAAAAGAATTTGGAAGTAGACTAATTACCAACAAAGACAAGTACGTCTATCTGCTAAAACCTACAATACATGATCATGTAATGAAAATGCAACACAGTACACAAATTGTATATCCAAAAGATTTTGGATATATTGCTGCTAGAATCGGTGTTCAATCTGGACAAAAAATAGTTGAAATAGGAACTGGTAGTGGTTCACTAACCACTTTTCTTGCTAGTATTGTTAATCCTCGTGGACATGTGTATACTTTTGATGTTGAACCAAAATTCATGGAAGTTGCAGAAAAAAATATCAAAAAAGCTGGAATGTCAAAATATGTCACTATGCATGAAATGAATTTGAAAAAATCTAAAAAATTGCCTTTGAAAGATATGGATTTGGCCATAATTGATCTTGGCGATCCTTGGGAAGTTTTACCACAAGTTAGAAAAATGTTGAAAAGTAGTGGAAGCGTAGCTGCAATTTGCCCTACCATGAATCAGCTTGAAAAATTATCTGTAGCATTTGTAGAAAATGAATTCACAGATGTAGAATGTACTGAACACATACTTCGTCGTATTGAAGCCCGAGAGGGAAAAACTAGACATTCCTATCAAGGAATTGGTCACACAACATATCTTGCAATAGCACGAAAAGTCCACTTTAATAACAAAAGAACAAAGAAAAAGTGAACTAATTGGCCACAAAACTAACAAAAGAAATTATAGAAAAATTCATTCCATCACGTGAGAATAATTCGCGCAAAGGTGATAATGGTAAAGTGTTGATTGTTGGTGGTAGTTATATCTATCATGGCGCTCCTGTACTTTCATCACTTGCCGCGTTACGTTCTGGAACTGATCTTGTTTACACATGTGTACCAAAAATTAATGCATTTTCTACACGTTCACTTTCTCCTGATTTGATAGTCATACCAATGGCAGATTCCAAACTTACCCGTGGAACTGTTAACAAAATGCTAGGACAAGTTCCAGTTGACATTGATTCTGTTGCTATTGGTATGGGGCTTGCAATACAAGATATTGAAGCAATAAAGATACTTGTAAAATCTTTACTTGATAGAAATGTACGTGTATGCTTAGATGCAAGTTCTCTAGTAAAAGAAATACTGCCTGTAATTGAAGGACAAAATGTTGTCGTAACTCCACATTCGGGAGAATTCAAAAGAATATTTGGTGAGTCGTTAGATGCTGAAATGAATTCCAGAATATCGATATGTGAAAAATTTGCAAAAAAATATTCAATTACAATATTACTCAAAGGTCAAGAAGACATCATAACTAATGGTGATTTGACTTATACAAACATGACATCAACTCCATGTATGACTGTTGGAGGAACTGGTGATGTTTTATCTGGACTTACAGCTGGGTTTTTATCTAGAAATAAAAATTTGATTGAAGCTACATGTACTGCAACATTTGTTAATGGTTCTGCTGGAGAAATACTTCAAAAAGAATTTGGAAATCATATAGTTGCAAGTGATTTGATATCTGTATTACCTAACGTCTTGAACTCTTTTAATAATTAAAAATGAACTCAGAAAAACCACTTAAATTCATTGACAAAAATAAAAATTCTCTTCTAAAAGATCTTCAAACACTAATCCATCAACCAAGTATTTCTGCAAAAAATGAAGGAATCAAAGAATGTAGTATCTTAGTATCAAAAATTTTAAAAAAATCAGGTATAAACTCAGAAATTTTGAATCTTGGAAAAAATGCTGCTCCATTGGTATATGGTGAAGTAAAATCAAAAAATAACCCAAACACTACTTTATTATTTTATAATCACTATGATGTTCAACCTGTGGAGCCTTTAGATTTATGGGATAATCCACCTTTTAGCGGTAAAATTATTGGAAATAAAATTTTTGGACGTGGGGCATCTGACGATAAAGGTGAATTAATCACTCGAATCAAGGCTGTGGAATCTTACTTGAAAACACATGGTGATGTTCCATGTAATGTAAAATTTGTAATTGAAGGTGAAGAAGAAAACGGAAGTGAAAATATTGGTGCTTATCTTAAAAAATACAAAAAGAAATTTTCATGTGATGGTGTTGTCTGGGAGTTTGGTTATGTTGATCAAAAAAATCGTCCTATAATCGGATTGGGCATGAAAGGATTGTTGTATGTGGAACTTACAGCAAAAGAATCTGTACGTGATGTACATTCTAGTTTTGCAGTAATCATCAAAAACCCTGCGTGGAGGTTAGTTCAGGCCCTAAATACAATGCGTGATGAAAATGGTAAAATCTTGATCAAAGGTTGGTATGATGATATCAAGCCTCTGACTAAAAATGACATCAAATTAATTCAAAAAGAACCTTTTGATGCAGATGGTTTCAAAAAAGAATACGGCGTAAAAAATTTTGTTGGTAACAAGAATTCGCTTGATGCAAAGAAAGCGTTAGTATCTGGAGTAACATGTAACATTGCAGGTATAGATTCTGGTTACACTGGTGATGGTGCAAAGACAGTCTTACCAGGTAGTGCAAAAGTGAAAATTGACTTTAGATTGGTTCCAAACATGGATCCAAAAAAACTAATAAAATTACTGCAAAAACATCTTC
>CALBOT010000133.1 GCA_937896695.1 uncultured Candidatus Nitrosopelagicus sp.
GGAGTCATAATTCCGCCTATACCTTCAACAATTACAACATCATGAATCTCTGTAAGTTGTTTGTATGCATCAATAATTTTGTTCATATCAATTTCAAGATTGAGTTGTTTACATGCATCATATGGAGAGGTAGGTATCTCAAAATAATACGGATTTACAAGTTCAATAGGATCATTTGATCCAGAATATTTCAATAAAATTTCTACATCTTCAGAAATAGAAGTAGGTGATTCTTTATAACCAGATGCAAAAGGTTTCATCACACCTACATTGACACCTTTGTCAAAAAGATATTTAGCTATGGCAGCACAAACACATGTTTTACCAACATCAGTATCAGTACCGGTAACAAAAAAAGAATTCATTGCAAATTCCTAGATAATGATTTGATTGTAGAAATTGTACCGTCAATTAAAAAATTAAGATCTTTATGAGATATGGCTAGAGGAGGAACGAGCATTATGATATTTCCTAACGTTCTAAAATAGATTTGGTGTTTCCTGCCTTCCTCAAACACTAATTTATTTATGGATTTATCCAAAGAAAGAGGTTTTCTTGAGTTTTTCTTTTGTACAAGTTCAATTCCCATAACCATACCCTGATAACGAATTTCACCCACCAGATCTAAATTAGAAATTTCATCCAATCGATTTTTGAAAATTTGAGATGTTTTTTGGATTTTCTGAATTAAATTGTATTTTTCATATAATTCAAGATTTTTTAATGATAAAGCAGCTGCGGTAGGATTTCCAGTGTATGTATGACCATGAAAAAGATGTTTGAATTCTGAAAATTCACCAAGAAATGAATCATTTATTTTTTTTGTAGTTAATGTTGTAGCAAATGTTTGATATCCTCCAGTAAGCATTTTTCCAAAAGAAACAATATCAGGAGTAGAATTTTGAGATTGGTATTCAACCATGGAACCTAACCTGCCAAAACCAGTTGCAATTTCATCCAATACAAACAAAACATTATTTTTTTTACATATTTGGGAAATCTTTTTTTGAAAATTTTTAGGATAGATTATCACACCGCCTGCCATCTGTGCACCACTTTCCATAACAAATGCAGCAATTGTATTATCGTTTTCTAGTTTATTTTCAATTTTAGATAAACAATTTTGAAGATATTCTTCCGAAGATTCTTTAGAATTGCCCCCTGTGATTACAGTTCGAGGAACAGGGAATTGTGATGTGGAAAATAATTTAGAACGAAATTTAGAAAAAAATTCAGGAACATATCCAACAGACATTGCTCCAAAAGTATCTCCATGATAACCATTTTCTAAAGTGGCAACATTTGTTTTTTTATTTTCGCCTATATTTCGCCAATACTGTAAAGCGATTTTTATTGCAATTTCCATAGCAGTAGAACCATTATCAGAAAAGAAAACAGAAT
>CALBOT010000134.1 GCA_937896695.1 uncultured Candidatus Nitrosopelagicus sp.
CAATAGTCCAATCAGAAGAATTCATTGTACATCCATCTATTCCAAATGGTTTTGGTAGTGTGTAATCTTTGTAATGTACATAGATATGGTCGCCAGGCTGTGCGTGAAGACGTGCACTTCCTCGTTCATAACATTCACCTTTGTAACAACGAATACCACCCTTTCCAGATGTTTCAGCATCTAATGATTCCTGATCAGCACTTAAAAACAGAGTGCCATAGAAAGTTTGATCATTTGCCTGCATTACCCACCAGTCACGTTCATGTCTAAGTTCCAATTGAACTCCACCTTGATCAGAATCAGACCAAACATGAACTTCTATGGGTGTTGAATCCCAAGGTCGGCTCGATACATCTCTATCAGATAAGACAACAGATACCTGTTGATCCATAGTCACAATATCATCACCAAATTTCACTTCGCCTTCTTTCATTGTATAATATGCAGTTTTGCTAACAAACTTGTCTTCAGAATATTCCCAAGTAATGGTAAATGCACCAGTTCTGTCAGTTTGTATACTACAAATTTTACTACCAATGTTATTTGGATTTGAGCGGTCACTTCCAGATGTAAATTGTTTATTATAATCGGTATTCAATGCACCAAATGAATATTTTTCAGGAAGTGCGATGAAACGTTTTATTCCAGATAAGGACACAGTGCCTGCAAATACTCCAGTATCAGAACCAATTTCTTTAACTCCTTTTACACCTGCTAAACTTGCATTGTCATGATTTGACCACCACGCCATATATCCAGGATAGAAATCATTGTCCCATTCTGAACGGTCTGCTTTGAATGAACCATCAGTTGATGATGTACCAAATTTTTTGTATGGGGTATACAATTTACTATGAAAATCACTACCACCGTTATCAGCAATCCATGATTGATAACCCCATCCAGCGCCTTCTCTGCCACCTTCATTTCTCCACATTCCTACAGTAGGACTTGCATCAGATGTACAAAAAATTTCGTTGTATTGTTTATTTCCAATATAATCTGTCTTTAATGGATCTTCGTTAAAGGCAGGAGCAAAGATGACGACATAAACAGTGTCAGTTGTATGCCAATCAATGTATTTTTCAGCCTTCATACATTTTTGAATTACAGATTGACGTAATTCATTTTGATCAATTAATCCAGGAGCTGTTGCATTAAAGGAATTTCGTCCATCAAACAAATAGCTGTATGCGCCTGCACCTTGAGAGGTGTTTCCAAATGGATTATTTCCACAAAACCACATCTTGATTGATTCGGCTTCTGCAGTACCATCAAATCCGCCTTTGTAATTATCATATGGAGTTTTAGCATTTTCACTTTTTGCAGTTCCATAAAAACTGGAATCCTTCGTAGCCTTTTTGATTTCATCGACAGGATTTTTGCCAGGATTAGTATTTTCAGAATCTGAAGGAGTAGGAGGATAATCAGATGCCATTACTGCAGGAGTAAGACTAACTGTGAAAACTAATAGAAATGTGAATATTACAAGTAATGACTTCATATAAAAAAACTGAAATTTTTGAATATATACTGAATAGAAAATTTAGATATCAAACTAGTACAGTTTTCAAATGAACTACTGTCGAATATTAATACAAAATTAAAAATTAATTCATGAGAAAAGATATTGTGAATGAAATTATTGAAAAAACACCAGGAATCTCATATAACGAAATTGCACGTAAATCTGGTCTTAGCAATGGCGTGATATCGCATCATTTGATAAAATTAATGGAAAATGGGAATGTGGAAAAAGAAGGTACCATCAGGGGCAAATATTTTTTGAAGAATGTTCCAAAAAAAGATAGAGTAAAAATTACAATATTACGAAATAAAACAAATAATGAAATATTCAAAATTCTAATGAAGGGATTTAACAACGGAGAGATTATTACTCAAAATGAAATTTCTAAAAAAATAAAAAAATCAGCGTCAACCATATCTATTAGTTTGAAGGACTTACACAAAAATGGCATCGTCGAGAGAGTAATAATGAACAAAAGTGTAAATCTTTCAAACGACATAGGATATAGAATTGCGAATGGAAAATTATCTGCAAGAGATATGATAAAGTACAATCTATGATGGAATTACAAGTCAATTTTTAAAAAATGGATATAGATCTATGGAATTGATTTTATAATGGCAAAAATACCGAGTCATATGGCAAAATTTCGTTATTGGAAATTAACAATAGAAGAAATTGAAAATGTGACTCATGAGGAAGATAAAGTTCTCAACTGGGATATTAAATGCATTAAAGAACCAGAAGAAGAGGCATTATTTTTTGGAGTTTTTCTTTACAAAGCAGGAACACCACATGACTATGAATCAAAAAAAGGAATAACATATTATTACAATAATATTGAAAGAAGTGAATTACCAAGCATTACAAAGTTTCTGAAAAAAAGATTTGGCGGAAATGAATCTGAAAAAGGAGAAAGAATTTTCTTGGAGGGCTCTAAAGAAATCTATTCAGGAAAAGAAATTGCCAATTTGGCAAAAGAATTGCAAGAAGAGTTTACAATAAATCCGATCATTACAATTGAGCTACACGATACAACTCAAGAAAAATTAAAAGAATGGGGCTATCCAGAAGCTAAATTACTTCCAATCCCTACCTAGAATATTTGAAACACTTTTGTTGAAGATATGCCATCATGGAATTTAGATGTCAGAGCTTAATGGGATAAATACGCACATTGAAGAACTGAGAAAAAGAGTAGTTCGCTCCATAATTTCCATTTTAGTAATTACAGTATTCATCTTAACATTTCATGCAACATCATTTGATGTAATGGGAATTACATTGTACTATCCATATCCAGAACCGTTAGACAACATTGCAGCACAGTTTACAAATGTCATGAGAGGAGAGTTAGTTCCAGAAGGAGTTCAGTTAATTCAAACCGCACCAGGGCAAGCATTTTTCTCTCAAGTATACATTGCAGCATTAATTGGAATTGTTCTAAGTATACCAATTATCGTTAGAGAATTCATATCATTTTTGAAACCTGCGTTGAAAGAAAGAGAAATTCACGTAGGACGTTCAATTACACTTCCAGCAATAGGTCTATTCATCACAGGATGTGCATTTTCATATGCGGCAGTCATCCCATTCATTTTAGATTTTCTTTATAGATATGGTGAATCTGCAGGGTTGGTTACATTTTTGAATATTATGGATTTTGTTACATTTGTTTTACAATTCTTGTTGGCATTTGGAATTTCATTTCAGTTACCTCTAATCATGTACGCTGTAAGTCTTTCAGGTTTAGTTGATGCCAAGTTTTGGAGACGAAATATGCGATATGCAATTATTGCCATAATTGTATTTGGTGCAGTAATTACACCCGATGGTAGTGGTGTTACTATGTGGTTTGTATCACTACCAATGATTGCATTGTACTTTGCAGGCATGATTGTTACAGAAAGACAAGAACGACGGACCATCAAGACTTAAATGAGAAATTAACACTAGATGAATCATGATTGAGAGCGTATTCAATTTCATTCCAGGAGGAAGCGAATGGATAATTGTAATTGTAGCCGCAGGCGTATTGCTATTTGGAGCAAAGAAAATACCAGAATTAGCAAAAACATTTGGTAAAGCCAAAGGCGAATACAAAAAAGGAGAAATTGAAGCAGATAAAGAACTAAAAGAATTCAAAGAAAGTAAAGATTAAGATTTTTCAATTTCTAAAATCATTTTATCATACAAATCATTCAATGAGTCTTTGTATGGATTCTTTTTTGAAAAACGAGAGGACTTTACATCTAATTCTGCAACAACTTTGAGAGTTGTTTTTCCATCGTTTAAACTGAAAATTTCATTTATGCTGCTTCCTTTGATATCTCCTCCAACTACACGCATTTCATGTGTATGAGGACGTGAAAAGAAATGCTTGGCCATAATAATAAATTCAGTATCATGAAGTTTTAGATGCTCAGCAACAAGTGAACTCTCATCTCTAACAGATTTTATTAAGATTGAAGGGTAAAATTCCGGGAATAATTCTTGAAAATTTTCAAAATTAGTTACAATATTGAAAGATTTTTCAATATCAGCATTGATTTCTTTTTCAAAAGATATCTTTAACATGAATGTTCAAATTGAAACTAGTGTAAATTTTTTTGGGCTATTTGCTTCCCCATCTAGTAAACAAATCATGTTCAATGTCAAATTGATCAAGACATTTACCTACAATATGATCAATCATACCGTCAATTGATGTCGGATTTGTATAAAATTCAGTTACAGGTGGCATTATTACGACATCCAGTCGGGCAAGTTTTAGCATATTTTCTAAATGAATAGCAGATAGAGGAGTTTCTCTTGCAACTAGAATTAATTTTCTGACTTCTTTTATCGTCACACCTGCAGCACGAGCAACCAATGTTTCATCATAGCCGTTTGCAATACTTGAAAGTGTTTTCATTGTACAAGGAATTACAATCATTCCATCAGTTTTGTGACTTCCACTTGAAACATTGGCGGCCATATTGTTTTCATCAGTTACTTCAGTAGCGAGAGATTCAACATATGCAACATCGTGTTTTGTCTCCATTGGAATACATTTTTTTGCCCATTCAGACATTACAAGATTAGTTTCAATTCCTTTTTCTTTTAGAACTTCCAGTAAACGAATACCATAGATTACTCCTGTACTTCCAGTGATTCCAATTACAAGTTTCATGTACGTATTAAATCAAATTTCACAAAATATAACTGAATATGAAAAATCACGCTTGAGTATCATCTAGTTCTTCAGATTCCTTTCTCTTAGTCAACCAGACCTTGACACCAGCTGCTATCATTCCACCAAAAAGAATCATTCCGATAAGAACCATTTCAACTTGCATAATTTGATTAAAAAGATACCAGTAGAAAACTGTTCCAAAGAAGCATTTAATTTTACAAAACAAAACGACATAATATGATTAAGAGATCTGAAATGCAAAAAATTGCAGAAAAGTATACAGATCCAAAAATTGGAGTTTTAGGAAGTCATTCAGCTTTAGAGATCATGGATGGTGCAAAAGATGAAGATTTTGAAACAGTTGTCTATTGTCAAAAAGGAAGAGAAGTACCTTATCAGAGATTTAATCGAATTGCAGATGAAATAAAGATTATAAAAAAATTCAAGGACATGGCAAGTCCAGCAAATCAAAAGATTATGAGAGAAAACAATACAATAATTGTGCCTCATCGTTCACTTACAGCATATCTGGGTTATGACATATTAGAAAATAAGCTAAAAGTACCAATATTTGGAAATAGAAAACTATTCCAAGCTGAAGAAAGAGAGAATAAAAGAAACCAATACTTTTTGTTAAAAAAGGCAGGAGTAAAATATCCAAAGATTTTTGAAAATCCAAAATCAATTAACAAACCTGCAATTGTCAAAGTGATGGAAAAGGATAGAAAATTAGAACGTGCGTTTTTCACGGTTACATCATATGCAGATTACAAAGAAAAATCTGAAGAAAAGATCAAAAAAGGTATCATTGCTAGAAAAGATTTAGAAAAAGCAAGTATCGAAGAGTTAGCAATTGGTACATATCTAAACTTTAATTTCTTCCATACGCCAATTTCAGATCAAGTTGATTTCATAGGAATTGAAAGAAGATTGCAGACCAACATACATGATTACAATGCACTTCCTGCAAAACAACAGTTAGAGATGGACATTCCACTACAGAATATCGAAGTAGGCCATACACCTGCAAGTATAAGAGAGTCATTATTGGAAAAAGTTTTCAAAATGGGAGATAAATTTGTCAGAGCTGTGAAAAAAGAATATGCACCAGGCATTATTGGTCCATTTTCACTTCAAAGTGTAATTACAAAAGATTTAGAGATGATTGTATATGACGTATCACTTAGAGTTCCAGGAAACCCAATTGTTGCAACCACGAGCCCATACACAAAATATCAATATGGTGCAACTTTTGGAATTGGACGACGAATAGCCATGGAAATTAAACGAGCCGTAGAAGAAGATAAAATCAAAGATATTGTTACGTAGTCTCTTCGATTGGACTTTTGAGCATATTGCTTCGAACTAGGATTGGAATTTTATAATATACTGCTAGTGCTACAGCATCAGATGCACGGTAATTTCGTAAGACCAGGTCTTTTTTACCTGTAAGGTAAAGATTTGCTCTCAAGGCATCTCCACTTTCATAAATTTTGACCTTAACTAACAACAATTCATTTGCTTCACAGATATCTTCAAGCATTTTGTAAATTGTTGGAACAGTATCATGATCATCATCTAAAAAGCTTGCAATATGTCTAGACACTTCGCCAGAGAATGCGCGCATGTGAAATTCTCTTTTGTCATCAGAATGTAAAATTACTAGACCCTCATTTCCATAGGGATCTACAAATCCTAAATTGCTAATTGTAACTACTTCATAATCCGGATCTTGAATTTCATTAATTTCCATTATGAAAATTACTTACAGAACATATGTTAAAAATATAATGAACATCGTGAAAGATCTTACATGAAAAAAGAGACTACCAAAGGTGGTCAAAATGACAAAAAATTAATCATTTTAGGATTTATTTCAATTGGAATTTTATTTTTGATCTATGCCAGATTTGAATATCAAGAGATTACACCAGATGCAGTTCAATCTATTCAAAGACTAGGTACAGCATTTTACATATTATTTGCTGTTTCAATAGGAATGATTGGAATAGGTCTTAGAAAATTTCAGAAAAGAGTTGCAGCTACAGGAAATACAACAGTCTTATCCATGATTTGTAGTTATACACTTGGAAATAAATCCAAAAAAATATTTGTTCTGACATTCATAATTTACGGCATATTCTTCTCTATGACGTCAGGGATTTTGGTGTATCAGCCAGAAGTTGTATTTTCATATCATTATGGAGCAGATGTTCCATCAGCACATGTAACTCCATGCTGTGGACCTCCAGGGTATATGCCAAAGTTTGTTGCATATCTAACAGAACATGTAGGAATAAACGTGGTACCGATCAATCTCCTGTTACAAATAGTTGTATCATATCTTGTCGCAACAAATACAGTATTAGCAGTTAATGCCATTGCAATTACAAAAAAGACTGGTGGACTTGGCAGTATAGGTGCTACGACAGGATTATTCATAGCATGTCCAACATGCGTGGGTTCATTTTTGTCATTATTCATTGGTGCCACTAGTGCAGTAGCATTTACGATTGCAATAACAGAATTACAAACGTTGTTTATTGCAATCTCAATTCCAATATTGGTTATGACACCATTTATCATTTCTAAAAAAATGATAAAATCTCATAACCAAATTTGAATATATGAAAAAATGATTGATTAGAAATTTTTTAATTTTTCAGTAACAATTTTGAAAATAGCCTCATTATCTAACAATATACAAGGAAGATTATTTTCTTCACATGCCTGACCACTCTCAGTATCACGAGTAATCAAGATCATACCATGTTCTTTTGCATAATTAATTACTGAATAATCAGTGTGGAGTTTTTTACCTTCACTTCGGAGTTTTTTTACACTGTATGCATCATATCCAAGTTGAATAAGACGTTCATCCATTCCATCATCCATTTCATCAATTAGAATTTTCATTTTAGATTAGATGTAATTTTTTTAATTTGAGATATGATTTTTGTTTTATCATTTATTGAAATTTCAGGTTCTACAGTAACAAATAGAGATTTTGTCTTTGCATACATTACAATTTGAGAAACATTTTCACGCTCAACATTTACAAATCTGACTTTTCCCAAGGATTTATCAAATTCTTCTCTCATTTTTCTACGAACTGTGACATCTTGGCAGAATTTTTCTTCATTTTTAGTTTTTAATAAAGATGGAACTTCATCTCTCATTTCAGATTTTAAAATTTTCCCATTTTTGTGAATGATTGCAATAAAACGAATCATTTTGTGAAGTTTGCCAATTTTTTTAATCAAAGTTTCAAGTTCATCATTTTGAGTCATGATACATACCCAAGATTATCAAATATAACGGTACTTGAAATTTTAAAAATAAATAGAAAAAAGGGATTAATAAAAGACAGCGTTAGCAGTGCCAGATATTTTTTCAACAGTTTAGTGATCTGCTATTCCGGCAATAATACCTACGTTCATCATTCCGGTGACAACAAGAATGTTCTTGCCGGTATATCTAACATTTGATCAAGTGCAAAGAATGATGAAGAGTGCAAATCTGCCCATGAGGCCGCTCCGATTCCATATTTTACCAATGCAATCTTTGTTGGAAGTGTTTGTGTTGCGCTCATTAAACAGTTTTTTGTAATTATAATATTTGTGGTTATACACTAGAATGTTTCTACTGGAAATATTATCACTATAGGGGACATGATGGTAAAAAATTTAGGCACTAGACTCATTATTTATCACTAGTGTTTTATATTATAACCCAAATAAGTTCAGTATGACAGAAGAACAAGAATGGGCAAGTCTCCTGGCAAAAGTTTTTAATAAATTAACTGCAAAACATGCAGATATTTCATACAAGTTCGACAAATTAGAACTTAGTGGAATGGTTGATCGTAATGGCAAGAAAGTTTCAACAGGAACAGTTGTACTTACAGGTGGTTTGACTATCACAACAAAAACCTAATCAGGAACGGATATGAAAATGAAAAACAATCTTTTTGCAAATTTTTTATTTTACCTCCGAAGCGGAGATTTAACCATTAGTGATGGAGACGGAACAGCCATAGAATTTACCTCAAAGAGAGACATAAGAAAAATAAAGATTAAACGACTTCCTACAAAAATTTTCGGAAAAATTAGCCTACTAAAACAACTGACCAAAGCAAAACACATAGGCAAAATTCTAAAAAAAGAAAATATGATGATTGAGATATTACACAAAGATAAGTTAGTTCTAAAAATGGGGAAGAATGCAAAACCAAAATTATCATCACTAGTTACTTCGAGTAAAGATATTGAAATTGTAGTTCTTAAAGAACTGCGTAAATTGGACAAGGAGGGAAAATGAATCATCAAGCAAGTTCAAGTAATTTAGAGAAAATGGCAGAATTAAAAGAAAATGTCATTGAAAATGATCATTCCATTCTAGTAACAGGGGCTACGGGATTTATAGGAAAAAAGTTGGTTGAGAGATTATCTAAAACAGGATACAAGATCACCGCTATGTCAAGAACTAAGCATCAAAATTCTGAAAATGTTAAATTTGTGGCAGCTGATGCATTAGAATTTGATACATTATCCGATTCATTTAGAGGAATAGAAACCGCATTTTACCTTCTACATTCAATGGAGGGTTCAAAAAAGGAATGGGCCAAATTTGCAGATAGAGAAAAAGTTCAAGCTCAGAATTTTCTAAAAGCTGCTAAAAATGCAGGCGTTAGAAGAATAATCTATCTTGGAGGATTAGTCAATGAAAGTTTGGAATTATCAACACATATGCAAAGTAGGCACGAAGTGGGTAAAATTTTAGCATCTGGAGACATTCCAGTTACAGAGCTTAGAGCATCAGTAATTGTAGGTGCAGAAGGTGGATCATATGCAATGCTCAGATATCTTGTTGAAAGATTACCATTAATGGTTTGTCCAAGATGGGTAAAATCAACAACACAGCCAATTGCAGTTGAAAATGTTGTAGACTATCTAGTAGGAGTTATGAAAAATCCTTCCACAGCAGGAAAAATATTTGAAATTGGAGGACCAGACAGAATGACATATGAACAGCTAATGCGATTGTATTCTTCAATAATTAATAGAAATTTGAATATCATACAAATTCCATTTTTGACACCAAGATTATCCTCATATTGGATTGATTTAGTTACGCCGGTAAAAGCATCATTAGCTAGACCACTAGTAGATAGTTTAGTACATGATTCTTACGTCAAAGATAATTCTATTGAAGAGTATGTTCCAATTAAACTCAAACATATGACAGAATCTATTACAGAAGCAAGATCAGAAGCCAAAGCTTTCAAACCAATTTCAAAAGAACCAGAAGAAAAGACCTCGTATAAAGTAAATCAAAAAATTCTTCTTGTTTCACTTTGCGCAATGGCATTGATTGGTTCAACATATTATTGGATGGATGATAGAACAGACGTTTGGGAGCCTCTATGGGTATTAGGATCAACTATGTGGTATGCAGCAATTCTTTTTGCAATAGCATTTGTAAGACAAAAAGCCAGATTGGGGTATTTGATTGGAGGGATATTATCATGGATAACGTTAGCATTTTGGATGTTTGACAACTTTTATGTTGTGTTTGACACATCGATTGTTGCTTCAGAGCCTAGCATAGATGTAACAATACGAAATTTCATCGGAGCAGCTATTGCAGGGTTTGCCATATTCTCATCACATAACGTATTCCACAAAGTTCGAATTTACCAAGCAAGAGATAAACTGGTCAAAGAATCTGCAGGAGCCGAAGTGCCAAAAGGATCAAGACCAGTTTATAGCGCCGATTACTCATAATTCAAATTTTTCTTTTTTAAAAAAAATAAAATCAAGAAAAGTGAAGGTTTTCACTATCTTCACATGGTATTTTGATGATTTTTTGGAATTTTAGGCGCAAAATCAAGTAGTTAGCACTAGATATGCTTATTAGTCACTATTTGAATTAGCAATTGTGGTATATCTAAGAAAAAAGAAGGTAAAAGGAGTAGATTATCTGTATTTAGTGAAAAGTACATGGGATAAAGAAAAGAAAACATCCAGACAAGAGACTATCAAATATTTAGGAGAATCGACATCAGTAACAAGAGACGATATTCCAGAAGAATTTAGAGATGATGCCAAAATTAACTCATTTCTACTACAAAATACACCAAAAGACAGAGAAAAACGTGAGAAACTTATTGAGCAACTTAGAACCAAACTATTTTCATCATTAACAGAAGGCAGTCTGAAAGATACAATGGACATCTATGCGGCGTTTGTTTCAAACAATACACTTGATCAATTCTATGAAAGAATCATGACTCCGGTCATGGCAGAAATTGGATATTTATGGTCAGAAGGTAAACTATCCATTGCCACAGAACATGTTGCAAGTAACATTGCACACAGCCTGGTAAAAGTAATTTCAGATGAAAATAGAAAATCTAAAAAAAATAAGGGAAAAATTGTGTTAACAACTCCTGTGGGCGAAGATCATAATTTAGGTTGTAATGTGCTTGATTCATTTCTAGTTTCAAAAGGATTTACAACATTCAATTTATCTCCATCAACACCTGCCGAATCATTAATCGAATTCATAAAAACTGCCAAACCAGATGCATTAATTGTATCAATAACATTGGAGGACAATATTAGATCAGGTCAGAGAATGGTAAAAAAGATACATGATACCTATAAGAAACTTCCAATCTTTATCGGAGGCATTGCATTTTCAGAAAAGACAAACTTCAAATTTGATGGAAAACTCATCACAGATGCACATGCCTTAGAACAGATTCCTCGAATCATAAAAAAGAAATAATTACCACTATATTCTCTAATTTCCACTAGGTTAAATATTCTATTTGTATATCAAAAATATGGGTTTAACAAACGACAGTTTGATTGACACAGTATTTAAAAATCATCCTGATAAAAAAGAAATTGCAGAACAAGGTGACGAAATTTTTGTCAATTGGAATTTCCAGGATTTTCAGGATGGAGGATATCTAAACTTCAAAGCAGATCGTTCAGATCTTTTTGCACTAAGCATAATGATTGAGAACTATGCATTGAAACATACATCCCCATTACTTGCATCATTTGAGACAGATAAAAAATACGAATTCGTTAAGGACAGATACTTGAAGCTCATGAAAAAACTTCCAAGAACATGGATTATTGGAAAATTCAATAATCCACACATGGCGCAAGAGATGCCAGATAGTTGCATGGTGATTAGCTGTGTGGGAACACCACTTGCAACAGTATGGGCAGTTGTGACAAAAGGTCCAGATGGACCAATCGGTCTAATCGCAGAAGAGTATGGAATTGGAAAATTCAGAGGATTTTTCTCAACACAACCAGATGTGATTCAAACAGCAGTTAATGCAATGGGTCAAATGCTAGTGACACAGTTCGACTTTAATAAAAAAGAATATGAGTTTGTAAAAGACGGATACTAGTATAAATGACTGAAAAATCTTCTTCTTTTTTTCCGAAAAATGTCTTCGGGGCATTTGGCATATTGTTTTTCATTAGCGGTGCGATAATCCCATTACAAAATTTAATAATTTGGGGACCCGAATTTGTTGCAAGATATTTTACATCTTCAGATATAACTGCAGAAAAACTATCACTGATAGTAATTGGTATCGGATTTTTTATGATAATCTACGGTAAGAAAAAACAAAACCAGATTTAAGATGAAGCACGATCCCTAGGATCCAACTCAAGAGACTTGTTATAACAATCAGATGCTTCATCGTATCTTCCTAAGCTTCTTAATGCAACGCCTTTGTTATTCCATAAATCAGGATCATCAGGCTTTAGAAGTAATGCCTGTTCAAAAAAGCTTAGCGCATCTTCAAAATTTCCATCTTGAAGGTTTTTGATACCGTTTTGAGTTAAAGTTTCTAGTTCGTTCACAAATATCTATAGGGTTACTCTGAAATAATCCCATCGTTCAGGGTCAAATTTTTTAACAAAAACAACGTTCTTGTCA
>CALBOT010000135.1 GCA_937896695.1 uncultured Candidatus Nitrosopelagicus sp.
GGAGCGCGACCAATGTGCCGAGCACAAGAAGTGTGAGCCTGGCAAATTCACGTCAAGAGCAGGAACTTCTGTTTTGCAGCCGGAATGCAAGGAGTGTGGCACAGGCAAGTTCAAGTCAAGTGTGTCGGAAACTTCCTGTCCAAAGTAATCGACCAGAACGGTCATCGGCATCTCAGGAAAGGCCTCCCGAAACATTTCAGCAGCTCTTAATGTGCTGCCCGCATAACCAACAAAGGCGTGCGGCATCGTGCCCTTGCCGTCTTCTTCATCAAAGTAATGGGCGGTTGCGTCCGTCGCATTTCCAATGAATCCAATCGCGCCCACTTTCTTTTTCGCTTTGGCTGAGCCAACGGAGGCCGCGTACGCCATCATTTCTGCCATGCTCGTGCCAGCGCAGTGTCTTGCATCCATAGCCATAAAAGCTGTATTAGGTAAATCAGTACACATTTTAAAAGCATTGTAAGCAGCAACAGAAGACGGTCCAATAAGTTGGAGATACGTTGTCTCTAATTCTACTAATTGAGAAAACTTACCGCTTAAAAACATTAAAGGTTCTCCTGCTCCTACCCACTCTCCTTCCTTATAGCACATTTTAATATTAAATTTAGTATTCCTAATTTTTTCTATTTTTCTCAACCATTTTATAGCCAGTGATGGACAAAACAAAACTGGTCTTCTCATAAATACAGCATATGTTACTTGCATATCTTTATTTTTAAGAATTATATGTTTTGTTTTCTTAAAATAATGATCAGTATTTAAATCTAAAAATTTCTCTAATTCATTATTTTTCAATGAAATTAAACTTCGAAGTATCAATCCTGATAAACCTAGATTCTGTATTAGCATATTTGCCGAATCAGTTAATGCATCATCACCCCTATATCCTTCATCATAAAGAATTTCTATTTGACCCTGATCTGTGTCGACTAATGCAGTAATAATCGAATATTGGCCTAAATTTTGATCTGTTTTAATCTTGTATTCTAACAATTCAATTTTCTTTATTTCGACACCATCTTGTGTTATTTTTCCATCAGAAAATATTACAGTTCTGTCATTAGGGTCGTTCTTAATTCTATTCGAATCAGGCACATCCACAAATTTCATATTTTAAATTATGAATTAACGTATTAAAAGAAATGAAAAGCTTATAACACATTTAATGGTGAAACTCTTTTGTTATGGACTACACTAAACTTTGTAATTCATTGTTAGATTCAAATGAAAAGATCCGTTACGTAGGAGTTTACAATTCATTCAGCGGAGATGTTTATGAAAAAATGCAAAATGGCACTGTCAGACATTTTGATAAGGACCAAACAAAAAAGTCTATGACTCAGGCAATAATGCGATGGAAAACAAGAAAACAGTTTTCAGCAGAAATTGGCGAACCAGAATTTGCCATGACACGATATCAAAAGGTAAACAGAATCACTATGGCATGTGGAAAAGATGGATTACTGATGTTTAGTACTGAGGTTGATGTACATCTGTGCGATTTAATTGACAACGTTACCAAGATGGTAAAAGAACATGTTGATGAATCAGACCATGAAGATGGTTCACGAAACCTCAGATCCTAAAAGCTTATTTTAGTTACGTTACAAATTTTTATGTGAATCATCATCACTTTGACGGAAAAGACATACCGCACATTAAACTCAATTCTAACACAACAGTAAAAGAATTAATCGAAATTTATGCTAATTCAGGATTTAATGCAAGGCAGTTAGGAGAGGCAGCAAGGTTATATCAAAAAATGATACATGAAAATGCAACCATCTGCTTAACAGTTGCAGGTGCAATGACACCCGTAGGATTTGGCGGTATAATCAAAACGCTTTTAGAAAAAGGATTTGTAGATTGGATTGTTACAACAGGTGCGAATGTTTACCACGAGGATCATTTTGCATGGGGATTACCTGTGAAACAAGGTCATTTTGAAGTTGATGATAACATACTGTATGAAAAAGAGATTGTCAGAATTAGAGATGTGTATGTAAAATTTTATGAGACGTTAGAATTAGAAGACAATATCATTCAAAAAATGTTCAAAGATAAATTTTCAAAAAAATCGTTTACCACAGCAGAATTTTGTAATGTTTTAGGTAAGATTAGTAAAGAAAAATCAAAATTTCCAGAAAAGAGTTTTCTCACAACTGCATATGAATTAGATGTACCAGTATACGTCTCCACACTCAAGGACTCATCTCTTGCAATGAATTTAGCAGTTCACAGATTAAAAAATAAATCATTCAATTTGGATTTTGTTAGAGAAATTATTGAACAAGCAGCAATTGTTTATAATTCAAAAAAGTCAGGAATTTTAGAACTTGGAGGAGGTGTTCCAAAGAATACTGCACAGCAGACAGGTCCACTGTTAGATCAAATTTTAAGAAAAGATCACGGAGGACAAGATTACATTATTCAAATTACAGATGCACGACCAGATACAGGAGGATTATCGGGTGCAACCCTACAAGAGGGAAAAAGTTGGGGCAAAGTACAAGATTCGCATGAAGATTTGATTACAGTGTATACTGACTCTACCATTGCATTTCCTTTGTTAGCACTCTATGCTTTATCAAATGAACAGTCAAGAGAACAAAAAAGAATTTACAAAAACTTGGACAAATATTACAAGACTTTACAGGATTCTGCAAACAAAGTTCCAGACAAATTTGCTGATATTTTAAAAAAATCAGACATTAACCTGGATTAAGATTTTTTATTTGCCTTCCTTCGTGCAGCTTTTTGGTCTGCAAATCGAGCATGTTTTCCGTCTTTTCTTTTAGCCATAAGTCATAAAAAAAATCTTTTTCAATTAAATGATTCGGTATATGTAAAAAATTAAAAGTACTTATTTTTCAAATATTTTATGGAAAAAATATTTCCAATTGTAATCGTAGCAGTGGCAATCATTGGATTTTCATCTTCGGCGTATTTTTTCAGCCAAACTAACATTACAATTGAAAGTCCCATCACAATGGAAATTCAAAATAACAATTCAGTGATGCAAGAAATAGAATCATGTATTGAACAAAATCTTGCAGGAGAAAGCTCAATTGCATTAAATTCATTCAATACAAACATGCTACTAACTCTAAAAGAAGCTGCAATGGAGACAGATGATGAAAACGAACTAGAACAGATTAAACAAAAACTTTACACATTGACAGATTGTAGACCTTAATTATCCTCGGTCATATCTTGCACGTTCTAATGAACGATCATCTTTTGTTGCCTTTTTCCATTCTTTGTAATGTTCTTTGCACAAACCAGACTTTTTACCTGATGAGTTTAAACGAAATCCTGCATCCTGAATTTTTTTTGTATTAAGAGAACGTACAGCTGGTGCGTCACAACCTTCAACATTACATGGAGAACCTTTTGAAACAATGCCCATTGTCATTACAAGAATTCAACGGTTAATAAAGTTGAAACAAAGAAAATTTTTGTTCGTTTATAAATAGGAATCATGAGTGAAAAAACATGGGCAGTAAGAACAAATCAGTCTCATCAAGTGAAAAATCACAAGGTGGAAAAGACAAGGCAAAAAAAGATAAAAAAGATCATACTGAGAAAAAAGAAGTTGCCGTATTTATCAACGAAGACGAAGCAAATAAAATAATTAAATCATCTAAAGCAATTACAATTCAAGATTTAGCAAGACAAGCAAATGTAAAAATTTCAACTGCAAATGCATTTCTTAAAAAGGCATTAGCTGAAGGCGCAGTAAAGAAAGTTGGTGGATTTAGCGGACATTATATCTATCAGCCTACACAGTAGATAGACACTTCATCACCGGAATTTACTTTTTGTAATTCATCAATACCTTCAATAATTTTTCCTATCGGAGTTAGATCTTTACCAACCTTCGTGTCTTTATGGAAAAAACAAAATGCATGACCGACAGATAGGAAAGCAATGTCGCCTTTTTTGAATTCATTTCTAGTACGTTCACCACCAGATTCAATATGAGATTCAACATAGACGCCACTCGTGCCAAGTATGTGGATAGTTCCAGTTACAGGCAATGAGCGAATTATTGTACCAACTAAAGAAGGAGAGAGATGTCGTTTTAATTCACATTTTATTTTAGATTTACCATTTATTTCTAAAATTATCTGAGATTTTGATACAGATCCACTTTCCATAATGAAATGTAAGCTTTGGATTATATATTGGCATTTTTCAATTATTTTAATTGTCTGAGCCTGAAGAAACACCAGTTACAACCGAAGAGAAAGAGGACGAACCAGCTCCACTTATTGAAGAAGCAAAATTAGAAGAAATAATCACACCAGATACTGAAGAAATTGATCCAGATGCAGAAGTTAGCGTTCATGCAACAATGGAAAAAGCAATTGAAAATTATAGAAAAATCAAAGAAGGTAAAAAAGAATTAACAGACAAAGAACTTGAAGATTTGGAAAAAGAATGTGAAGCAATTAGACAAAGAGAAATTATTGATGTCGATGAACAACATGAAGCAATAGAATTATCGGCAGATGGAAAAATATTGATGGGTCCTCCAACATTGACAAGATTTGAAAAAGCAAGAATCATGGGGGCACGTGCATTACAATTATCACAAGGAGCACCACCTTTCATAGACATACCAGTTAGTGCTGCAACTTCATTAGACATCTCCATGAAAGAACTTGAAAACAGAGTAATTCCAATTACAATAAGACGTGTTTTACCTAATGGTGATTATCAAAATATACCATTATTTGATTTCAAAGAATAGACGATTCGTCTATAAAATTTAAAAGAAGTTCAAGAAGATTACAATTAAGATGGAATTACAAGAAGTTGAACGATCAGAAAATAATCTAGATAAAGATAGTTTTTTTGTAAAAGATGAATCAGTGATGGCAAGCGCATTAGACGTTTTAACAGCATTATCAGCAAGCAAAAGAGTTGTTTTGATGGCTAAAGGAAATTTAATACCAAACGCAGTAGCAGTTGCAAATATCGTAACAGAAAATATGTTAAAAGGAAATTCAAAGATTGAAGATATTAAGTTGGATAGTGTTATTTCAGAAGAAGATGGACAGATGATTTCAAATATAGAAATTGTTGTAATAAAGAACTAGTAGACGCTACCAGGTCCTTTTTCCAACATAGTTTGACATTCCTTACATATTGCTTCATCTATATCAGATTCTAAGTTACGATGGATATCACAAATCAAGAGACTTGTTTTAATGTAATTACAAAGA
>CALBOT010000136.1 GCA_937896695.1 uncultured Candidatus Nitrosopelagicus sp.
TTCGAGTCCGGGCTGGGCTATACTATTTTTAAAAATCCAATTTTGTCAATAATTTTGTTGCAATAACAAACAGGACTGACGCTAATCCAATTAGAAGAGCCATTTCCATAATTACAAAATCTGTTATTTGTCCAAATATTCCAGCTCTTACAATATCAACCAAATATGAAAGTGGATTGATGTAAAATGCAATTGCAAGTGGTTGTGGTGCACCTTGTGCAGGATAAAATGCAGTACTTGCAAATGCAAAAAATAAGAAAACTGTGTTAATAATTACATTAAATCCTTCACTTGAACGTAATCTAGTTGAAATGATAGATGCAATTGAACCAAATAAAATTGCGCCAACTACTGATGCAAATATCAATAAAGGAATTGTTACGATAGAAAAGTCAACTGATTCAAAGAATACAGGATAACCAACTGCAGTGATTAAACCAGCACTAACTAAACCGATTATTCCAATTGTAACAATATTACTTAAAATATAATCAGAACGTGTGTATGGACCAGACATGATTTGTTCAAACATACCGTGTCTTCGATCATTCCAGATAATTATTCCAGAGATTAGAGTACTATTCATTATGTTAAATCCTATCATACCAGATGCTAGAAATGCAGGATAGCTCAAATCTTTATTTCCAAATGGAACATTTTCAATTAATGCTGTATATGCAAATCCTGCAACAAAGATGTAGATTAGTGGAAATAGAATTTGCCAAATTATAAAACCCGGATTGATAGAAATTGTGAGATTTCTATAAACAAGTCTAATTATGGGGTTCATTAGAATCACTCACAACTTTAAGAAATATTTCTTCTAAATTCGTAGGAATTGCAGAAAGATCATTAATTGTAATATTGTTTTCATTTAATATTTTTAGAATATTCATCAATACAATTTCGGAATTTGATGAATTGATGGTTATTGTAGGCTCAGGTTCGAGTTCAATTTTACAATCAGGAATGTCTGAGAGTAGATCAGTAATTGAATGAGATGTTTTTGTCAAGTTAATTTTAATAGTTTTTTCACGTCCGAATCTATTTTTTAATTCGTTTGGAGAATCAACAGCTAAAATTTTTCCTTTGTTTATGATTGCAATGTTATCACAAAGATATTCTGCTTCAGAAAGTACATGTGTTGTATAAAATATAGTCAAACCTGTTTTTTGAACTTGCCTTTTAAGAAAATCAAGTAAATCTCTTCTTGCACTAGGGTCTAAACCAACAGTTGGTTCATCTAAGAATAACAAGTCCATATCATGCATGAATTCTCTGGCTACCTGGACCCGTCTTCGTTGACCAATTGACAGATCATCATTTTTCTTTTTTCTAATTTCTTGTAAACCAAACGAAGTCAGTAATTCCTCAGTTCTTTCTTTTCTGGTTTTTTTATCAACATCCCACATCATCCCATACTTATCTAATGAATTTTCAACAGATAATGTCATTTCATAACTAGGTTGTTGCAAAACAACGCCAATTTTTTTTCTAATCTCCAATGGAGAGATCCCAGCATCTATTCCTAAAACAGATAATTTTCCCTCAGTAGGAGGCATAAGAGTAGTTAGAAGTTTGATAACGGTAGATTTTCCAGCACCGTTTGGACCTAGAAATCCAAAAACTTGACCAGATTTTATTTCAAGATCAATTCCATCAACTGCCAATGATGAACCGTATTTTTTTGTTAGATTTTTAGTCTCAATACATAGCACAGTAGATCTTTAAACGAACTACTAATGTATTTAATGATAATTTTATTAACAATCTCTTTGTGATGAATATAATTGTCTGAATTTGAAGAGTTAATATCAAAATTATTGGAAAAAGTTCCTGAATTATCCAGATCGGTAATTGAAGAAAGAATTAACGAGAAGAAAGAAAAAGTGGGTGCAGGGTACCTAACAGATCAAGGAGCAATTTTCCTAGTTGCAGCAGATTTAGGTGTATCATTAGAACAAGCACAAAAATCAGAAGTAGCAATAAAGGATCTCTATATTGGTGCAAAAGAAGTAACTCTAGAAAGTCGTGTTTTGAATATTTCACCTACTAAACAGTTTACAAAAAAGGATGGCTCTTCATTCTCTTTAAGAACAATTACAGTTTACGATAATAACTCAACTGCAAGCGTGAAGTTATGGGATGAAAAAGCAAATCTGCCAGGATTAGAAAATTTGAAACCAGGAGATTTGATTAAAATCATCAAAGCATATGTAAAATCAGATTTAACCGGTGCACCTACAATAAATATTGGTTCAGGTGCATCAATTGAAACATCACAATCAGAAAGCGATATTGTATCAATTGACTCAAAGATTACAGATGTAAGCGAGATTAGTGATGAACAAAGGGATTTGATTGTTTCAGGAACATTAGGTAGTGCAATGAGTTTACTTGAATTTACAAATTCAAAGGGCCAACCTTCAAAGGCTTTGAAATTTAGGTTAAGAGGCGAAAATAAGAATTTGGTAAATGTGGTTCTTTGGGGAAAGGATGAATCAATTCTTCCAAAAGTCATAGGTCAAGATGCCAAAGTCAAATTATTCGGTGTAAGAACAAAAACAGGAATGCAAGGTTTAGAAATTCATGGAAATGATGCAACATTAATTGATGTAGAAGGAGATACAGAGATTCAACCTACAATAGTAAGATTACTAGCAATTGAGAAAGATCAGACAGGAAACATAACAGGTTTAGCCATAGACAAATCAAAAAAATTGGTTAGAATTACAGATGCTGCAAATACAATAGATAGCTTCGCTAAAGATGATATTTTAGAATGCATGCCGTCAAAGATTTTTGGAAATACAATACAGATTGATCAAGATTCATTTGTAAGAAAAATTGATGATGAAACAGTTCCAACTATTGCAGAGATTAGAACAAAGATTACAGAAGTTAGTGAAGGTAATGATTATTCAATAGAAGCGATTGTTCTAAAAGCACCAGAAAGAAAAGATATTCAAACCAAGAGTGGAGAAAATATACAATTATCTGAAATGTTTGTGGAAGATGATAGTGGACAAGTTTGGATTAAAGGATGGAGACAACAAGCAGATTTAATGGATAGTTACACACTTGGAGATATAATTACAATATTGGGTGTAAATGCAAGACCAGGATTGGAAGGAAAATTAGATCTAGTGTTAACACCATATTCAAAAATAATTAAGAAAAACTAATCTTTCCAAAATCCTCTTGTTAACGTGTATGTTTTTTCTGCAATAATGATTTGTTTTATTAAATAATCTTCATCATCTTCTACACTATTTTTTAAAATTCGTGCTCCAGTATCAGGACCAACACCGTAAGCGGCCATAACTATCAAAGCTGTTTTTCCAAAACTAGATAATAATGATGAAACCTTCCATGCTTTTTGGAAACTTTTGTTTTCATCAGAAGTTAATTTTTTTCCATGATGTTTTTTTTGAATTATTTTTACAAGTTCATGATCATATTCATAAGTACATGTAATTTGCTGGCCTTTGCAATATTTACATCTCAATGGATGTGTTTCATTTGCGGTCATAACTTGTTGCCATAATCCACATCGTGCACAGATTAGTCGTTGTTTTGTTTGCATAAGGCGAGTTTTAACCTTCAATAACATTTCTTTATCTATATTTGCAGGATTTGTGTATGACATTATGGTTTGGTCTAATACCGGTTCAGCTAATTTAGAGAATTTATCAACATCAGCCCATTCAATTTGTATTTTATTTCGTTTAATTAGATCAATAATTTTTTGAGCGCCTTCTAGATCAAATTTTTCATGAAATAATTCTCTAAAGGCTTCTTTTACAAGAGGCGTATCGATATTTCGTTCAAAATCATATCTAATTTCATTTTTTACATAAACATCATTTCTATCATAAAAACCAAATTTCTTACCAACACAGAATGTTTTCCAAGTTACGTCATTTTTTCCCTTCAGTGCAACAGACATAATTTCATTGATATCAAAATCAGAAAGAAAAACATCAGTAATGTGTTTTTTTGTAAATCTCGATTCAACCGATAAAAGAATTCTGTAAGCATCAGAACTAGATTTTACTCTGGAAGCCAAAGAAGCATCAAGCAATGTTTCTAAAATGACTTTAAGTGTTGAATTAATTTTTGTTCCAAAACATGAATGTAAAATTAATACACTTTTCTGCGGAAGTCTATGCGATTCTATAACAATCGTTTTTTCATCAGGTATTTTGGGAAGTTCTAAATTTGAAATAATATCATTCATGATTTTGAATGAACCGTTACGAACTTTAGTTCTAAAGCTTCCAACTTTATTAGCAGTTTTAAAATCAACAGGTATGTTTACGCCTTCCCATTTAGGAACTGGAATTTCTTGTGAAGATCTAATTGGCATAACATTGACCTTGAATGATTTTTCATCTATGTTTAGAACTCTCCATTGAGAACCACGTAAAACAAAAATTTGATCCTTGTCAAGATCGCCTACAAATCTTTGATCTAGCGTTCCGATGAATTTATTCTCAATAGTATCTACTACTTTGAATTTTAGAATATCTGGAATAGTAGATAAATTCTGGAAATGGTATTTTGTTGCAAAAAATGCAGTATTTTTTTTATATTCAGTTTTATCATCATTGAAAATAATTAATTCACGTAGAGCAAGAAGTTCTAAAACATCAAAAAATTCTTCAAGACATATATCTCGAAATGGATATGCAAGCTTTGTTAATTTTAGTGCAGCTTCAATAGGAACATTTCCAACCTGCATAGACAATCCAACTAAATGATGAGCAAGAACATCCAAAGATCCATGATGTATTTTTTGTTCTTCTATTGAGCCCTCCTTAATCCTCTCAATTATTGCTTGAATTTCAAACTCATCATCAGCATTTTCGGTAATAATTAATCCTCTAGCAGAGTCACCTCTATCATGTTTACTCCTACCAATTCTTTGCATAAATTTTGAAACTTGTCTTGGTGATCCATAATGAACAACTAATTCCACAGAACCAATGTCAAGTCCTAATTCTAATGACGATGTACAAACAACAATACCAGATTTTCCATCTCGAAGCATATCTTCAGTTTCTTCTCTAACTTGTCTTGAGAGAGAACCATGATGTAATTCAACATTAATTGATGTTTTTTGTTTTAAGATAGAAGATAATCTTTCAGATTCACCTCGAGAATTAGTAAATAGTAAAACTGGCGAAGTGATTTGTTCTTTTTTGATATAATCTATAATTTCAACTGCAACATCATCCATTATTCCGTCAATAAATACAACATCTACATCATAATTTCTTAAGGATTTGTCATGAATTAATTCAAATTTCCTATCTGAGCCAACTAAGAAACGTCCAGCTTCTTCAGGATTTCCAACTGTTGCAGATAAACCAATTCTGTGTATTTGATTTTTTGATTTAATTTGTAAACGTTCAAGACTGAGACATAATTGAGAGCCTCTTTCACTAGCAAGCAATTCATGCACTTCATCAATTATTACCCATTCTAATTCAGATAATGCATCAAGATGTTTTTTTTGTGAAAGTAGATTTACAAGCGTTTCAGGTGTTGTAATCAAAATATCCGGAGGATTGTCTGCAATTCGTTTTCTATTTGATTGTGAAGTATCACCATGTCTAATTTCAATTTTTAATTCTTCATTTTCAGCGTAATTGATTATTCTCTTGAAGACATCTCGATTTAATGCTCGTAATGGAGTTATGTACAGAGCTTTTATTTTATTTTGAATTTTACTAGTTTTTAATTTAGAAAATATTGGTATTGTAGCACATTCAGTTTTACCAGATCCAGTAGGTGCAATAATTAGACAGTTTTTTTCTTCTAAAATTTCAGGAATTGCTTCTTTTTGAATTTCAGTTAGATTTTCAAATCCAATTGACTTGAATTTTTTTGAAATTGCAGGGTCAAGTATCTTGTTGCCTTTCTTGTCTAATTCGGGTTCGTTCATAAATCATCACACCTGCAATACCTAATGCTAATAAAATTACAGTAATGGTTGAAGTAGAATCAAGAAAATCTGCCATAGAATAATTTATTCAATCGATGTTAAATAGATTCAGTTTCTTCTATGCCAGAATTTGTCATTTTATAATCAAATTTTGTATTATGGATGAATGGTGAAGAAACTGTACAAATATTTTTATTTTCCATTTTTTCAAGATGAATTTTTTGATGTATATAATTTTCAAGTTGTGTATGCATTCGTTGATAATTTACATCGTCATGAGAAAATATTTGATTTGTGATTATGATTGGAATGTTTTCTAATTGGGTAATTTTTGAAAGATCAATCATATAATTACCAAAATTAGCATTTTTTTCAATTAGGTGTTCTTTTTTTGAATATTCAAATGAAAAGAGATCAGTTATGTTATCTATAATTAGTAAAGAAAAATAATTTTTATTTAGATTTTTTAGAATTTCAATTTGTTTATGAGTATCAGTAACTCGTGAGACATGTAAATTTTCAAGTAAGGATTCAGGTAAATTTCGAGATTGTAACATTTGGAGAAATCTTTCAGGTCTAAACTCAACAGTGGTGTCAATAAGTAAAATTTTTTCATTATTTCTTAATGGTTCAATCGCAAATTGTAATGCAAGTTGAGTTTTACCAGTTCCACGTAAACCAGAAATTTCAGTGATTATTCCATCTTGTAGTCCACCTGAAAAAATTTTATCTAATGAACCGATCTGCGATGATATCATATAGTAAATAATAAAAATAAAAATAAAAAGTTCTTCATAATCAAGCAAGACTTTATATTCTCTAAAAATTCGATTCATCACAAGAGAAAATTTATGTCACAAACTACAGCTGCTAAAAGACCACTTACAACTTTACAAAAGAATGTAAAGAAAACTGTGATAGTCAGACTAAAAAACGAAGTAGAGTATAAGGGTAAAATGAAAAATGTTGATTCTTACATGAATTTGATTATGACTGAAGCAGAGGAACTTTTTGAAGGAAAAACAGTTGGAAAATTTGCTAGAGTTATTTTAAGAGGCAACAACGTACTGTTCATAAAATTAGAAGACGAAATCTGATTTTAAAAATGGCAAAAAATTATCTATTTACATCAGAATCTGTTACTGAAGGTCATCCAGACAAAGTATGCGATATGATTTCAGATTCAATCTTAGATGAATATCTAAAAGGCGATCCAAATTCAAGAGTCGCAGTAGAAACTATGACAACAACAGATTTTGTAGGAGTTGCAGGAGAAGTTACATCAAAAGCAAGTTTTGATATTGAAAGTATTGTTAGAAAAACAATTACAGAAATTGGTTATGATAATCCAGATTTGAAATTTGATTCACACTCTTGTGAAGTAATGGTAAAATTGGATCCACAGAGCCCACATATTTCTCAAGGGGTTACAGGAACCGATGAAAAAGAACAAGGTGCAGGTGATCAAGGTTTAATGTTTGGCTATGCAAGTAACGAAACAGAAGAGCTTATGCCACTACCAATACTTTTGGCTCATAAATTAACAAAAAAATTGACAGATGTTAGAAAAAATAATCAGCTACCATGGGCAAGACCGGATGGAAAATCTCAAGTATCAATTAGATATGAGGATGATAAACCAAAAGCAATTGAGGCAATTGTTCTATCTACGCAGCATTCTCCCGAGGTAACAAATGAAGAAATTACTTCACAATTGATTGAGCATGTAATCAAACCAGTTTGTGGTGATCTTTGGAATGAGAACATCAAGATTCATGTTAACCCAACAGGAAAATTCGAAATTGGTGGACCACACGGAGATGCTGGGTTAACTGGAAGAAAAATAATTGTCGACAGCTATGGAGGAATGGGCAGACATGGAGGCGGAGCATTTTCAGGAAAAGATCCATCAAAAGTGGATAGATCAGCATGTTACATGTGCAGATATGTTGCAAAAAATATTGTTGCAGCAGGATTGGCAGATAGATGTGAAGTTCAAGTTGCATATGCAATTGGAGTTGCAGAACCAGTTTCTTTAATGGTAAATACAT
>CALBOT010000137.1 GCA_937896695.1 uncultured Candidatus Nitrosopelagicus sp.
CACTAGAAGATGTTTGTGGTGCTGCTTGCGGAGCAGGTGTTGGTGCTGCTTGTGGAGCAGGTGTTGGTGCTGCCACAGGTGCTGGAGGTGGAGAATATGTTTGTGTTGGAGCAGCCATACTTGGTGTTGCAGGAGTTGTATCAACTTGCAAAATACCGCCCATTATAGCAATCATTGCAGCTACAAAGGCTACTGTAAATATTACACCAAATTTATCTGCCGATGTCATATCAGCCATTTTCTTAGGTATTTTAAATATCTAATGCTTTTATCCGATCTAGATTTATTTGCGGAATTTAGCAAGTCATATTATGGCAGACGTAGATTCAAGCAAAAAGATCTATCTCTTTCTTCATGGAAGAATGGACTTGCATGAAAAAATGTTGAATTCATTAGCAAGTAATGGATTTCAAAAAGAGAATGCAATCATGGGCAATCCAAAACAAGCAGGAGAAGTTGGAGACTACATGGTACAATTATGGCCACCAGGACCAAATCCAGAAAATATCAAAGTTCAGAAAATCACCGCAGTTGAAGAATGTGAACCTGAAGGAATGATTGGAGTTTGGAAAGGTGTTTCAAAAGAAGACCTTTTTGAGATTAAATTAGAATAGATTACAAATCGCTAACAATTCCAGAAATGAATGATTCGTATTCATCGTCCATGAATTCGATAATTTCAAATTTATTTTCTTTTTTTGCTTTAAAAATTGATTCTAAATGATAACATGGATTTTTGTTTTTTATCATACCAAAGTAATAGCCGGAACAAGAACAAAAATTAGAATCAGGATCAATCCAATGTTCTTTGGCCTTTCCAACTATTGTCCAGATTTCTCTTTTACTAGGATTAAACAAATGTAACTTTACACGTCTTTGTTCTACAATAGAATTGATTTTTTCTTGTTTTGTAGACATAAAGAATTAATCTAAGACAAGCGTATAATCTTGATGGTAACCATTAGAATAATTGATTCAGAACCAGCATTGATTGTTGAAGAAGAAAAGAAGAATTTAGTGATATCTGATCTTCATATTGGATTTGAACATAAATTTTCATCAAATAAAAATATGATTGAGAATAATTCATCAATAAAAGACATAGTTTGCAATGTTAAGAAAATTATAAAACAAGAAAATCCAGACACGTTAATTCTTCTAGGAGATGTCAAATCAAGTATTCAAAATATAACAAAATCAGAATGGAATGATGTTCCATATTTTTTTGAAGAAATTAAAGATTCATTAGATGTTATGTTGATTCCAGGAAATCATGATTCAAATATTGATAGATTAATTCCAAATGATGTTACATTGATTGGTTCCAAAGGAATGATCATAGATGATATTTTGTTAACACATGGTCATACGATGCCATCAAAAAATTATTCTAATGTAAATAATATCATTATGGGACACATACATCCAGTTTATTTTGATCAGAATTCATTACTCAATGGAGAAAGAATTTGGATTTCAATTAAAACTGATAAATCAAAAATTTTTCCATCAACTAAAGGAAATCTAAACATTACAATTATTCCATCATTTAATCCATACTTTTACGCAACTGAAAAAAGATATTATAAAAAATCGATTTCACCAATAGTAGAAAAAATTAAAGATTCTACAATGGCAAAAATTCTAACATTAGATGGAACAATAATTGGAAATGAATCAATAATAGACCAAGTTCTGTGAGAATAAATTAGAAAATTATTCAATATTGTCGTATGGTTCGATTGGATCCTTTGTTGTTTCGTTGTGTTGTAACCATTCTAACGTTTTTACAAATGAATCAGCTAATTCAATCGTAGTGAGTACTGGAATTCCCAATTCTAGTGATTTTCGCCTAATTTGATATTCATCATCTAGCATTCCAACATATTTTTCTAAAGAAAGTGTACTTGGTATATTGATAATAAAATCAATTTTTTTCTCATAAAGTAAATCAGAAATGTTTGGTTTGCGTTCTGGTTCAGATATTTTATGTACAATTTCTACATCTCCAACTTTCTCTTCAAAGAATTCAGCAGTGTGTTCTGTTGCAAGTATTTTGAATCCCAATTGTTTAAGTTTAGCAATAGAAGGCAGAAGTTTTTCCTTATTTTGAGAACCACCAACAGTAACCAAAGCAGTTCCTTTATCAGGAAGATTGTAACCAACAGATGTCAAACCTTTAGACAATGCATCATAGAAACTATTTCCAAAACATGCAGCTTCACCAGTAGATTGCATTTCTACACCTAATGCAATATCAGCACCGTCTAGTTGCATAAATGAGAATTGAGGTACTTTGATTCCATAATTATGAATTTTTTGCCATTTGTTTTCTGGAATTTTTGGTAGTGGTTTATTCATAATTGCTTTAGATGCTAAAGAAATAAGGTTAGTTTTCACTAGCTTTGAGACAAAAGGCATTGAACGAGATGCCCTAATGTTTAGCTCAATTACATAAACATGATCATCATGAATAAGGAATTGTAAATTGAATGGACCTTTGACATTGAATGTTAATGCAATCTTTTTTGTATAATCATTAATTGTTTCAATTATTTTATTGCTAAGACGCCATGGTGGAATACACATCATTGCATCACCTGAATGAACTCCAGCAGAATCAATGTGTTCCACTATAGCACCAATAACTACTTCTTTTCCATTACTAATTCCATCAACATCTACTTCAAGTGAATCTAGCATGAATTTTGAAATTACAACTGGATGATCAGGGGATACATCAGTTGCTTCTTTAACATAAGTTTTGAGTTCATCTTGAGACCATACAACTTTCATTGCTGCACCAGATAGAAC
This sequence comes from uncultured Candidatus Nitrosopelagicus sp., assembly GCA_937896695.1. Taxonomy (GTDB): domain Archaea; phylum Thermoproteota; class Nitrososphaeria; order Nitrososphaerales; family Nitrosopumilaceae; genus Nitrosopelagicus. The sequence continues at coordinate 2,815 of CALBOT010000137.1, forward strand.
ATAAGAAGGTCTAACAATTACAGGAAAACCTACGTCTTGTGCAAAAGTTCTTGCTTCATTTAGATTTGAAAACGCTTGCCATTTTGGTTGTTGTATGTGAAGTTTATCCAATTCTGCACTAAACTTTGAGCGGTCTTCAGCTCTGTCAACATCAATTGCACTTGTGCCCATGATATTGATTCCACGTTGTGCTAGACCAGGAGTTAGATTATTTGCAGTTTGACCACCAACACATGTAATTACACCCTTAGGATTTTCAAAATCAGAAATATCAAGTAGTCTTTCTTGAGTTAATTCTTCAAAGTATAATCTAGTACAGATATCATAATCCGTAGATACTGTTTCAGGATTACAGTTTACAACTGATACATTTTTTTCGCCATTTTCTTGAAGACCCCACACCATATTCACAGTTCCCCAGTCAAATTCAACACTACTTCCTATCCGATATGGACCCGCTCCAACTACAACAATTCCCTTTTCATCAGGAGAGACTTGGATATCATTAGAATTTCCACCATAAGTAAGATAGAGATAATTTGTGACAGCAGGCCATTCAGCAGCCAAAGTATCAATTTGTTTTACAGCAGGAATTATTCCAAAATCTTTTCGAATTTTACGTATTTCATCGCTAGTTTTTTCTTTTACACGTGCAATCTGATTATCAGAGAATCCCATCTTTTTTGCATTTCTCAAAACAGTTTCATTTAATTCAGATTCTTTAAGTTTTGATTCAGTATTTACAATATTTTTAATTTTTTCAATGAACCAAGGATCAATTGCAGACAATTTGTATATTTTATCAACGGAGATTCCCATTTTCAGTGCAATTGAAACGTTATACAATATTTGATCATCATGATGTGAAAGTTTGTATTCAATTTCTTCTTCAGTGTATGTTTTACCATTTGAGCGATTTAGTACAAGACCATCATTTCCAATGTCAAGCATTCGAATTGCTTTTTGTAAAGATTCTTCAAAAGTTCTTCCAACAGCCATGACTTCACCAACAGATTTCATTGTCACACCCAATTTACGATTTACAAGTTCAAACTTTGAGAAATCCCATCTAGGATGTTTGCATACAACGTAATCAAGTGAAGGTTCAAAGCATGCAGTAGTACTTTTTGTAATCCTATTAACTAGTTCAGATAAGTTGTATCCCAAACCAATTTTTGCAGACATGTAAGCTAGAGGATAGCCAGTTGCTTTGCTAGCAAGAGCTGAAGAACGTGAAAGACGAGGGTTAATTTCAATTGCAACAAATCTGTCAGAATCTGCATCTAATGCATACTGAATGTTACACTCACCAACAATTCCATCATGTTTTGTGGCACGTAAGGCTGCAGTACGCAACATGTGATATTCATGGTTATTGATTGTTTGAGATGGAGCAACTACAATGTTATCACCGGTATGAACTTTCATAGAAAGGACGTTTTCCATGTTACAAACAATTACATTATTTCCATCGTAATCTTGCATGACCTCATATTCAATTTGTTTCCAGTGTCCAATGTATTCTTCAACCAGAACTTGTCCCACAAGACTCGCTTTGACACCACGTTCAACAATTTCATGAAGTTCTATTTCATTATGAGCAATTCCACCACCTCGGCCACCAAGAGTGTATGCGACTCGGATGATTACAGGATATGATAATTCTTCGGCAACTTTTTTTGCATCCTCAAAATTTGTAACAGTCTTACTTTTGAGAACAGGTACGTTTGCTTCGCGCATCGAATCCTTGAAAAGCTGCCTATCTTCAGTATTTTTTATTCCATCTACCTGAGTTCCAAGAACTTTTACATCATATTTTTTGAGTATTCCTGCCTCTTCTAATTTCACACCACAATTTAGAGCAGTTTGCCCACCATAAGCCAACATGATACCATCAGGT